>NZ_JBSFNN010000010.1:0-131413 GCF_053587115.1 Streptomyces sp. NPDC003697 | reverse complement strand
CGCAGCCCCCCTTCGGGAAGAGGCGGTGCGGCTTTGAGCTCGGGATGCGGATGACTCATACCCCGACGGTACCCGGAGAGCCCGACGGGATGATCACTGCCTGTGCGATCTCTTCCTCCCGACAGGGTCGGGGGTGCCCGGATTCGTTCGATCACAGGTCACTGCTCGAACGTCCCGAATCATTCGGGTGCCTCTGTGTGCCGGCGCGGCCGGGATCAGACACTCGTCCATGCTGGACGCGCCAGGCGGTGAGTTCCAGGTCCCGGAGCCAAAGTTCGCCGATGACCTGTGTTTTGAGGTCAGGAAGGTGGTCGGACTCGGCGAGCGCCTGGCCGATCACGTCTGCGGCCGCAACGCGCTGGGGAGGCGTCGTCTCGTCGACGGCCGATCTGTCCGGCCAGACCGGTTCCTTCTCCGGCCAGCGAACGAAACGATCGTACGGACGGGCGCACTGACCGGTATCGCCTTCCGCGTCCTGTGGGTCAACACTCACTGACGGCGGAGCCGTTCGGACACGAGCACCATCCCTGCGCCCCACAGCCCGGCCACGCGCGGGTGTGATAACCCGCCGATACCGGCGGGCCCGCTCACCTCAGGCTGCCGCCGATGGACTGGACGATCCGCTGGTGCGGCGGTATTCGGCGTTGATGCGCTGGGCTTCTTCGAGCTGGTCCTCGAGGATGATGATCCGGCATGCGGCCTCGATCGGGGTGCCCCGGTCGACGAGCTCACGCGCGCGGGCCGCGATGCGCAGTTGGTAGCGGGAGTAGCGGCGGTGTCCGCCCTCGGAGCGCAGTGGTGTGATCAGTCGCGCTTCGCCGATGGCGCGGAGAAAGCCGGGAGTGGTACCGAGCAACTCGGCGGCCCGGCCCATCGTGTAGGCGGGGTAGTCGTCGTCGTCGAGACGGCTCAGCGACTCGTCTGCTGTCATCTCACCTCTCTGTGGAACGGGTAGAGGGGCCTTGGTGCCGCCTGGCACCAAGGCCCCGAAGGAACTGCAACACCATCTGCCGGCCCTAGTGCTGCGCCGGCCTTCTGTTTCCGCCCAGCCGCCTGATACTCCGACGGGGGTGCGGGGATCGCGGATGCGTGACCGGAGACCACCTACCTATCGATGTCCTGCGGTACCCGGGCTCGCGTCTTCCGCCCGGGCGATCCTGATGGTGCTCGACTCCTCCGTTCTTCCCTCGGAACCAATCACTTGCAAACAGGGACTGCGTACTACTGGTACTGCAACCGCGTCAACCGCGGTCCTGCTCACGGCGGCCCCTCATCACTTCAGGCCACCCGGTCCGGTCGTCAGTCCCGTCGCCGTCGTACAACACCCTGGCTTCGGAACTCCACCACCGCATCGTCACACGTGGACTGCTGCCCGGCAGTTCGTGTCTGTCAGGCCTTGCTCGATCTCGGCTACGCAAAAAACCATAATCACTGAAACATCGAATGTCTACTCCGGCGAGCATAGATTTGCTGCGGCTCGGCGATGAGGTCCTCCACTGAGCCGATCTGCGAGGATCTTGGAAGGGAACACGGAAGCCTGCCGGATCATCGGCATCAACCGCCGCACCGGGAAGCGTCGGCTCTACGGCCGGCAGGCATCCGCGAGGTACAGGGCGGCCCCGCCCACCGTGGACACGGGGGCTGCGCCGGCAAGCACCCGGACCCCCGGCTCGCCCTGAGGAACCCGTCGGCCCGTCGCGCTACCTCACCGAGGCCGACCTCATCCACATCGCTGACCTGCTCCGGGAGAAGGCGCCCGTCCGGGCCATCGCGGCCGAGCCGGCGGCAGCCCCTCCGCCGTGAGCCGGGAGATCCGCCGCAACCACGCGCTCATGCCAGGCGGCGGCTGGTCCTACGCGCTCGCCGAGAGCGTCCAGACCCTCCCGCCTCACCTGATGGGTCCCCGACCTGGGACCATGGCATCGAAACGGCCTTCCACCGCGCCTTCACCATCACCACTGACATCCCGGTCCACCGACCTGTCCCGCCACACCCGCGAGGACCTGGACGTCGACGCCACCGAACTCAACAGCCGCCCACGCAGAACGCTCGACCGGGAGACCCCAGCCGAGCGTCTGTTTAAACTGCTCGCGGCTTGATCAACTCACCGCGGTGTTGCTACGACCCCTGGAATTCACCCACGCCGGTCGGGCCTCACTGCTCTGTTCGGCTCACGCCTGTCCGTACATCGGGCGGCCAGGCGGAGTGCCGAGCGTTCCGGAAGCCGGCCCGTACGGGTCGGCCAGGGGCGCAGATGCGGCGGCGGGGCGGGTGCGGCAGGTGAAGCCGAGTCGGGTCATGGCCCTGAGGACTTCGCCGGTGCTGAAATCGCGCCGGTCCTGGCGGGTGACGACCTGGCCGACCTGCTTGGCGGGATAGCGGCGACGTCCGATGATGACGAACTCACCGGTGACCAGCTCAGGTGTGACGCCCTTCATCGATTCCACCACGCCGCTCTTGGTCAGGTCGAACGGGAAGCGAGCGATGACACAGCGCATGGTGCCCTCCAGGGAGAAGAGAAGACGGGGGCTGGGCAGGGGTGACGGCCGTTCAGCGAGAGAGGGCGAGGACGCCCAGAGCGTCGCCGTGTCCGTCGACCACGGGCGGGGCCCCGAGCCGGCGGCAGCGCATCGCACGCTCGGCTTCGGCCCTCGTGGCCGGCGGCGAGGCGAAGGGCCCGATGACGTCGGCGATGTCACGCAGGCGGATCCGGTCCGTGTATCCGGAACCGTCACGAACGGCCGTGAGCCGGTCCCGGGTGACCAGGCCGGTGCACATACCGTCCTCGTCGCAGACGACCAGCTGACCTGTACGGGCGGCGGCCATCACGGACAGTGCCACCTCCACGGTCATGTCCTCCCAGACCTGCGGTCCGGCCGCGTCCGCGGGATCGGCCGCCGTCTGCACGGCGTTGGTACGTGTTGAGCGGAACTGCGTCTGGTCCAGCGTCAAAGGGTGCCTCCTGCGAAGTCGGGCGGGCTTCCTGACACGAAGGTTCTATGCCGCCGCACCGGCGGTGGACTGCCGTACGGGCGCGCGGCGGGCCGCCGAGACGGCGCGGCGTCGGCCGCGTGAGGTGGCACCGCGCTTCTTGGGGCGTTCGACCACCGGTGCGGTGATGACGACCGGGATGCCGGAGGGGGCCTGCGCGCCGGTGATGCGGTGCAGGGCCTCTTCGCCGACGCGGACCTGGGTGGTCTGCGGGACGATGCCGGCCGCTGCCATGAGGCGGGTCATGCCGCGGCGCTGGTTGGGGGTGACCAGGGTGACGACGCTGCCGGACTCTCCTGCGCGGGCGGTACGGCCGCCGCGGTGGAGGTAGTCCTTGTGGTCGGTCGGCGGGTCGACGTTGACCACGAGGTCGAGGTTGTCGACGTGGATGCCGCGCGCCGCGACGTTGGTCGCTACCAGCACGTTGACGTGTCCGCTCTTGAACTGTGCCAGCGTGCGGGTGCGCTGTGGCTGTGACTTCCCACCGTGCAGGGCGGCGGCCCGTACCCCGCTGTTCAGGAGGTGTTCGGTGAGGCCGTCGACGGCGTGCTTGGTGTCGAGGAACATGATCACGCGGCCGTCGCGTGCGGCGATCTGGGTGGTCGCCGTGTGCTTGTCGGCGCCGTGAATATGGAGCACGTGGTGCTCCATCGTCGTGACCGCGCCGGCCGAGGGGTCGACGGAGTGCACGACGGGGTCGCTGAGGTAGCGGCGCACGAGCAGGTCGACGTTGCGGTCGAGAGTGGCGGAGAACAGCATGCGCTGGCCTTCGGGGCGGACCTGGTCGAGGAGGGCGGTGACCTGCGGCATGAAGCCCATGTCGGCCATCTGGTCGGCCTCGTCGAGGACGGTGATGGAAACCTGGTTCAGTTGGCAGTCGCCACGGTCGATGAGGTCTTTGAGGCGTCCCGGAGTGGCGACGACGATCTCGACGCCGGCGCGCAGCGCGCTCGCCTGTCGGCCGATCGGCATTCCGCCCACCACCGTGGCCAGCCGCAGCCTCAGGGAGCGGGCGTACGGGGCGAGCGCGTCGGTGACCTGCTGCGCCAGCTCACGCGTGGGTACGAGGATCAGCCCCAGCGGCTGCCTCGCCTCGGCGCGCTGCCCGGCCGTACGGGCCAGCAGCGCCAGCCCGAAGGCGAGGGTCTTGCCGGAGCCGGTGCGGCCACGGCCCAGTACGTCCCGGCCGGCGAGGGAATTCGGCAGGGTCGCGGCCTGGATCGGGAAGGGTACGGTCACGCCTTCCGAGCTGAGCGCGCCCAGCAGCGCCCCGGGCATGTCCAGCTCGGCGAAGCTCTCCACGGCGGGGAGCGCGGGAGTGATCGTCCTGGGCAGCGCGAACTCCCCCTGGACCGCGGCGGGCCTGCGGCCGTAACCACCGGAACGGCTCGACCCGGCGGAGCGGCTCCTGGCCGACGAACCGAACCGGCTGCCACCCCTTCCGGATTCGGCACTGCCGTTACGGGTGCGGGTGAAGCGGTCGTTCGTGCGTGTGCGGTTCATGCGGAACCTTCCTCGATGCGGCACATATCAAGGAATTCCCGCAGCGATCAGCAGCACAGAGAATTGCAAGAATGGACCGATGGAATGCGAAAGCGAATCTGACCGACGAAAATCCGTGCGGCACAGGAGCTGGAATGAGTGGCGCGAAGCGGGACGCAATGTTGGGGTGTCCGCCGCGATGAAGCCATGAGGGATGCGTGCACCCCTGAAGGATGCCCCGTATGCGGTGGGCCTACGGGTTTCCTGGTTGTCGTCCGCAGGCGAAACCACTGCGGAAAAATGCGAGTAGCTGGGGCCCGCACCCCGAAGGACGCGGGCCCCAGCTACAACTGTGCGACAGTCGGCGTCAGGCGGGAACGATGTTCTCGGCCGTCGGGCCCTTCTGGCCCTGCGCGATGTCGAAGGTCACCTTCTGGCCCTCCTGCAGCTCGCGGAAGCCCTGGGCGGCAATGTTCGAGTAGTGGGCGAACACATCAGCGCCGCCACCGTCCTGCTCGATGAAGCCGAAGCCCTTTTCCGCGTTGAACCACTTCACGGTACCAGCAGCCATGTCATTTCTCCTTTGGGGCAGTGCATCGGGATCCGCACTGCACGGACCCCGTGTCGCCGCGATGATCACCCCGCCCGGAAAAAGACCGGATAACAAAAGTGCTTCCAGTGGCACAGGCGCCGCCCGGAGAGCACTTGAAGTTTTGGGAACCACAACTGCAACTGAGATCGACAGTAGCACGCCGAAGCGGCCTGTGTACGGTGAAGACTCTCACCCCCACTTAATACGGAAGAGAATCTGTCTGCCTGTCCCGTTGAAACCTCAGCTCGCGGGCACAGATTTTGACCCAGCCGGAGCGCAACGTTTCGGGAGGCTTTGGGGCGCGCCCAGCGGAAGGGCTGCTCCCCCAAAAGATGGTGCGGCCGGCCGTGGAAGATCAGGGTGGCTCCGGCAAGCGTCACGGCCCGTCTCCGGCGCACGCACGGGAGCGGCCATATCGAAGACCATCAAGGACCAGACCGCCGATCATGGCGAGGAACTGACGGCCCGGGTCGAGGAAGAACATCGGCAGATCCCGATGTCGTCGCGGACATCGAACGCCGTCCTGCTGCACCACACGCACACCAACGTGATCGGCAAGGACAGCGACCTCGGCTACGGCCCAAAGAACAGCCCCAACGCGCTGCGCAACGGGTTAAGCCCGACAACGCCTCAACTGGAAGGCACTTCGGGCGCCCGGAGCGTCAAACGAGCGTCACCGGACACATTCGCCGGAGTGGTGTAGGACGGCCGCTCTTGGTGATCTCGCTCAGCTCGTGCCGACCGCCACGGAGGGGGTGGCCGGGGTGGGCGGGTTCGGGGGCTCGGTGAGGTGCTGGGTGCCGCCCGGGGAGGTGCATGCGTGCACCCCGGAGGTGAGCAGAACACACGCTTTGGCCGTTGAGGGGCTTGGCGCTGCGACCATCGCGCTGAACGTATCGGTGTCGTAGTGCACCTTGCTCTGGTATGTCCCACCTCCCTCGCCGATGACCCGGGCGATGTCACCGGGCCGTCCCCAGCTGATGCGGGACCATGCAGCCTTGCAGGCATCGCTGTAGCGCAGCTCCACGTATACCCCGGCGACGTTGTTCAGAGCAGCGGTCCACGCGTCGCCGCCACAGCCGCTCTGCCCGGGGTTTTTTCCGGTACAGCTGTCCGCGAAGCAGTTCACGTCGAGTTGCCTGCTCGGTACGTCCTTGCTCACGGTGCCGTCCCGGTCGGCGTGCGCGCTCGACTGCCGACCGAAAGCGCCGTACAGAGAGACGGACAGGCCGACGGCGGCGGCCAGGGCGACCACCGTCCGGATCAGCTGCCGCCGGCCGAACCGACGGCTCACGGACGGCGGCTCTTCCGCCCGCGTGGCGGGAGTGCGCTCTGTTGAAGGAGTGGATTCCTTTGACGGCCGACCGTGCGCGTCGTCGGGGTCGCGGGCCCCGTCCGTGTCATTGGCCTTGTGGTCGTGCCAAGCGGTGTTCGCCAGTTCCCACAGCGCCAGGAGTCGGGCGGGATCGGCGTCGGCCAGCTTCCCGAGGGAGATCACCGCGTGCTGCGGTGGCAGTGCCTTGCCGTTGAGATAGCGTTCCCAGGAGGACTTGCTGTACGGAGTCCGGCCGCCGAGGACGGCCAGACTCAGCCCGGCGCGGTCCTTCAAGCCTCGCAGTTCGGCGACCAGATGCCGGACGTCCGAGGCGAGGCCGCCGGGTAACGGCTTCCAGTCAGTCACGTACGCCCTCCGGGCCCAGTGCTCTCCGGGATCCTCGTTTTCTTCCTTACTGTATCTACGCGGGCGATCGCGGAACCGCTGGTTTTGCACAACTTGGCTCGCTCAGAACGCAGTTGACGTCACGACGGTGAGACGGTGCCATGAGCGTGGGGACGACGGTGCGCGCCGCACTGTGCGTACTGATTCTGGCGGTGGTGTGCGCGGGGTCCGGGGTCCCGCGGAACCAGCAGTCCCGCGCCGGGCGTGGCGGCGTACTCGTCGCCGCTGGGCTGGGCGCCGCACAGCAGTTGGCGGTCGGCCGCACCCGGCGCAGCGACCTGATCGGTCTGTGGCAGAGCGTGCTGTGGGCCGACGGGTATTCGGCACGCTCCGCAGTCACCTGCACGTACGACGAGGCGACGGCCGAGGCCACGCGGGTCTGGCAGAGCAACCACCATCTGTCCGCGGACGGAATCGTGGGGTCGGCCACCTGGGGCGCCGCAGCCGAGCGTATCGTCCCCGTCGACCGGTGGATGGTCTACCAGGGTGAGCGCTACGGTCTTCCGCTGCACCCCGGCCCGGGCGGCGTCTACGAGGTCTATGACGCCGGGCGGTTCCATCCACTGCGCGCGGACGCCGTCACCCTCGCGCGCTGTCGCTGACGGCGTCGATCCAGCTGTCGTGCTGTGCCACGCCGAGTTGCCGGCCACGGACGACGACCGTGGCACGTGCCGCGTCCGGCCCGCTCGTCACCATGGCCGTGTACGCCCCGCCGTCGGTGGCCGTCTGCTGGTCGCCGCCCGTCGTGGCGATCCGCAAACCGGCCGTCGCCGCCGCGGTGTCGACCTCCGCCCAGCTCGCCCGGCAGGCCGGACTGTACCGAAGCGTCAGGACACGGCCGTACGCACGCAACCGGTGGACGACGACACTGTCGCGGTCGCAGCTTTCGCGGTAGGGGTCCAGGCCCCGGCAGCCGGCCGGCCGGCACCCTGCGGCCGCCTCGTCCGCCGCGCTGTGCAAGGGCCACGGCCAGGCCGGCGCTCCGGCCGGAGCGCCGGCCGGCAGGCGGCCGGCCCCCGTCCTGCTGGTCCAGCTGTCCCATGGCCGGGCGAGCAGCAAGGTGGCCAGCAGCGAGCAAGCGGCGACAGCAGCCAGTACGCCCGCGTGTGGCACCCGAAAGCCGCGCGGGATCGGCCGCGCCGCAGCCGGTGAAGGGTCTGCGGGCAGGGCCTCCACGGCATCCGGGCCCCGTGCGTCACATGCCGGACGCAGCGGTGTGGAGTGCGAGCCGGCGTCGCCGACCGCGCGCTCCCCGGTCCAGGCGTGGGCCGCCGATTCCCACAGCACACGCAGGGGCTCGGCATCGGCCTGCGCCAGTCGTCCCAGCTCGGCGACCGCTGCCCATGGGGGCAGTCTCCGCCCGTTGAGGTAGCGCAGCCAGGAACTACGGCTGTAACCGGTCTTTGTGGCGACGGTCATGGTGTTCATCTCGCACCGGTCCACGTACTGGCGCAGTTCCCGCACCAGCCGGGCCACCTCGGCGGGCAGGTCGCCCCGCAGCGGCTGCCAGCGTCCCACGACGGCACACCCCTTCCCCCGTAGCTCCCACTATCCCACAGGTGTCCCGTCCCACGTCCCATCCATCGGGTGCATTCGCAGGTCAGAGGGCCACCCGTCCCTGAATCGGGGCGTCTGGCGGGCGGCTCTGGTCCCAGCCGTCCGCCCGCTCCAGACTCGGGAAGGCACCTGCGCAACGGCTCCGGAGCAGCCTTCCCGGCCGCCCCGGGAGGGGGACCGTGCGGCGGCGCGCAAGCCCCGCACGCAGCACCCGGTCGACGCGCGGACTTCCGGTCCGGCCGCTGCGGGTGCGCACGCCACTTATGCACGCTGCGAGGGAATTCCGGTATGACGGCTCACGGCAGCTCGCCCGGTACGGACGAGTTGGAGATCGCGAACACCACGTCGACCACCACCGGCAGGCGCAGCAGGCCGCTTGCCACGAGAAGGCCGGGCTCGGGCGCGGGGCGGCGGTACCGTGCCGCCGCCGACCGCCCGGAAGCACCGGCAGCCGCCTTGCCCGGCGAGCTTCAGGTTCCGGTACGTCCGGTTGTGCCCGAACCGACGGTCCGCCACCAGATCGACGCGGGGCCGGTACGGCTGTCGTTGCTCAACCTGCCCGCCCCGCCGGCCGGCCGGCAGATGGGAGACCGGTACACCAGCGGCCCACCGCTGACCTGGCACCTGGTTTTCGCGCCCTGCGGGCCACTGGTCCTCGGCCGCGATCAGCGGCTCGTCCGGCTGGAGTCCGGCAGCGTGGTGCTGTGGGAGGCCACTGAGCCGTTACGGCTCTGCGCCGCCACCTCCGCAGGCTCCCGCCCGGTCCGCGCGCTGGTCCTTCACCTGCCCGAAGCGGCCTTGCCGCTGCCCGGAGACGTACTGCGCAACGTAGCCGGGCGTCCCGCGTCGAGCGGGTCGGGCCCGGCGGCCCTCCTCGCGTCCTTCGTCCTCGGGCTGGCCACGCACGCGCCTTCCGCCGAGGACCGGCACACTGCTTGGTTGGGCACTGCCGCCGTCAACCTCGCGACGGCCTTCCTCGACAGCCAGACCGCACTGCTTCAGGACGGCCGGACCGAAGCAGGCCCGGCCGAACCGCTACCCGTCTGCCCCCACCCCGCCCCGCCCGCGACCGACCTGCTGCTGCGCGGCATCAAGACGTACATCGAGCACCATCTGCACGACTTCGACCTGTCACTCACCTCCATCGCCGCTGCCAACCACATCTCGTTGCGCTATCTGCACCGCCTCTTCCAGCGGGACGGGCGCACGGTCGGCGCATTCCTGCGCGAACGCCGCCTGGAACACTGCCGGGCCGATCTGTCCGACCCGGCCAAGGCGCAGCGCAGCGTGTGCGAGATCGCGAGGCGCTGGGGTTTCCGCGACCCGGCGGTGTTCAATCGGACGTTCAAGTCGGTCTACGGGGTCACACCCGGCGCGTACCGCAGGCAGCGGCTGCGGTGATGACCGGACACCCGGCCAGGCATGCGCGGGCGGCCCGCCGAGCCGCCCGCGGCGGGCATGTCGCTCGGGGGCAGCGGCGTGTCGGTCACGACCGGAGCGCGGCCCAGGTCTTGACGCCGACCTGGCCGTCGGCCTGGAGGTGGTGCCTGCTCTGGAACCTCTTGACCTCGGTCAGCGTGTCGTAGCCGAAGATGCCGTCCACCCCGCTGGGGCCGACGTTGTAACCGCGGGCCTTGAGGATGCACTGGACTTCCTTCACGCGGGAGCCCTTCTGGCCGTAGACCGTGAGGGTGGTGCCGGAGTAGTACGTGCAGGACTTCCACGGCTTGGCGGGTGTGGTCGGTGGCGGTGCGTGCTTCGTTGTCGGGGCGGGAGTGGTGGGTTGCGGGGCGTGCTTCGTGGCCGGAGCGGAAGTGGGGGGCCGCGTGGCCGGCGGGGGATCGTACGGTTGCTGCGGCCGGGCAGGGTCAGGAACGCCGCCGGGCGGCTGGTTTTCCGGGTAGGGCGGAGCCGTGACAGTCGCGGTCACCGACGTCCCGAGTCGCGGCTGCGGCCGTGGAGAGGAAGGTTCGGCGGGCGGCGGGTTCGTGACGGCGGCGGAGGCGTGTGGCCCCGCGGGCGTGGGCGCGGCCTTCTGGCCGGCGGCGTCTCCTCCCGAGGCCCCGAGGGCCACAGCCGCTCCCATGATCGCGACCGCTGCCGCCGCGCCGGCCACCAGCGGCCATCGGCGTCGGCCGGTCACCTCCTTCGCCGGGTCCTCCGGCTTCGTGCGGCGCAGGATCGTCAACTGGTCCATGGGCGGCACCACCACCGCGGTTCCGCGCCAGTCCGCCCGTGCGGCGACGGTCTCGGTGATCGCATCAGGCCACTGCCCCTCGGTGGCGTGCCCCCGCGTGGTCTCGACGACGTCCTGCGGGCTCGGCCGCCGCAGCGGGTCCTTGACCAGGCACCGGCCGATCAGTTCGGCGAGACCGGGATCGCGCCGGGCGGCCTCGGCCAGGACCTGCTCGTTCGGCGCGGCGTAGATGATCCGGTGGACGACGTCACCGGTGGTCCCCTCGCCGAAGGGGGCCGAGCCCGTGATCGCCGCGGCGAGAAGCGAGCCGAGGGAGAACACGTCCGAAGCGGTGCCCACTTCCCCGCCGTCCGCCTGTTCCGGGGACATGAAGGCCGGGGTGCCCAGTTGCTGACCGGTCATGGTGAGCGAACTGGCGTCGACGGTGTGCGCGACCCCGAAGTCGATGATGCGCGCACCGTCCGGCCCGATCAGGACATTCGACGGCTTGAGGTCGCGGTGGACGACGCCCACGACGGCGATCGCGGTGAGCGCCTGCCCGATCTCGTACGCCAGCCTCCACACCCCCGGCGCGGGCAGGGGCCCGCACCGCTCGATGGCGTCACCCAGACTGAGGCCGGGAACATAGGCCGTGGCCATCCACAACAGTTCGTCGCGGTCGAAACCGGAGTCGAGCAACTCGGCGGTGTACGTCCCGTGCACCCGGCGTACGGCTTCGATCTCGCGCTCGAAACGACGGCGGAACCGCTCGTCCTCGGCGTACTCCGAGCGGATCACCTTGACCGCGACGAGCGCCCCAGCCCCGTACGCCCCTTCGGTGTCGGACTTCCGCCCGAGGTACAACCGGCCCATCCCCCCGCCGCCCAGCCGGGCGAGCACCCGGTAGGGGCCGATGTCCAACGGGTCGGAGCGGCGCAAGGGCTCGGCGCCGAGCAGCGTCAGGTCGTCCGCGGACAGTTCCGCAGTCGGCGGGCCATCGGCGCCGGAGGCGGCGGGAGTCTTCTCGGCCATGGGGCGTCCTCGGTCCTCTTCGCGGCTCCTACGCGCCGCCCGCGTGCGAGATGTTGGTGAGGATCTTCTGGACCTGCTGCTGCAGGTGCTCCAGCGACGCCCTCATCTTGTCCAGATCCCCCTTGGCCTGCGGCCACACCTCACCCCTGAACCTCTGCGCCAGCGGGCCGTCCCAGTTGTTCGGGTCGCTGAGCGTCTGCCCGTGGCTGTTGAGCTGCCCGATGAGCCCGGGAAGCTGACTGTTGATGAGGCTCAGCATTTTCCCCGCTTCCTGGTGGGCCAGGTCGGTGGATTTTACGGTCGCCATTTCCTTCTCCTTCCAGCAGGCCACTGCTGTCACGGAAATTCTCCGCCGCCGTATTCGACCTGTCGTTGATGTCCAGTGCAGATCCGTTGACGCCGCGCGCAGCGCCCCCCCCTGCCTAAGAGACCTTGTAGTCGTGACCCCCGATCGCCGTGAGGGCGGACGTCGCCTCGTGCGCGATGAGGTGGTCCATCACGTCATCCACCGTGGGCGGATATGTGTGGCTGCCGATGTGGTAATCGCCCCGGTTGGCCAGGATGTTCTGGAGCAGTTGGGAATCCGCCTGTTGATCGCCCGTGAAATGCACGGGCGGGCTGCCGTCGTTCGGGACAACGAGGTGATGCGAGATCAGCGAAGACATCATGAGGGACCCCGTGCTGCCCGCGATCGCTTGGTTGAGCTTGGAGGCGTCGCCCGAGTACGCTTTGTCCGGCATGTGCTTCTCCAATATCTGCGCGAACGGGTCATTGCCCCCGACGAAACTCTGCAACGCCCCCACGGCGGCACTGAAGCCGATGGCGCCGACCACGGATTCCGGCGCGAGCACCGCGGTGGGCATGAACAGCACATTCAGATAGCCGCCCTGGATCATGCTCCTGAACAGCGGGTTGTTCGGTTTCGCGCCCATTTGGCTCACCGCCCGCAGCAACGGACCTACCTCGGTGCCGACCCGCGTGCCGTAGTCGTCCGCCCACTTCCGGGGGTCCGACACGTCAAGGGGCGGGATACTCTGGTCCGCGCCCGCGGTATAGAGGTGCGCGAACGCGTCCAGCAGCGGGTCCAGCTCGTCGGCCGGCAGGTCTGGGGCGTTGTCGGCGAAGATGGCGCTCGACACGTGGGCCAGGATCGTGCGGGCCGTCTCCGGATCGCGGGTCCCCCACTCCCCCGCGGTCAGCGTGTCGAGCAGGCTCGGCCGCAGTTCCGGGTTGAGTACGGGGCCCAGGCCGAAGAAGAGACTCCTGATCTGCGGGGCGCTCAGGGACCGGGCGAAGTTCGCGGCCGCGGCGGAGTTCGCGGCGAGTGCCTTGAGCAGGGCCGTCTGTTCCGCGGCTGTGACGTGGGAGTGCTGGGGCGACACGTCCTCGCCCTGGAGCCAGCCAAGGACGCGTACCACATTCGCCGACGCCGCTTGGGTCAGGATCCCGCTCGAGTAGGCGCTGACCAGTGCCGGGACGGTGCCGTCCCGGTTCAGCAGCTCGGCGATCTGCTCGGAGCTCAGGTGGTTGAAGAACCCCGCCGTGTAATAGGGGTCGCCGGCGTGTGCGGCCAGCGCCGCAGAGACCCGTGCGAGGTCGTCGGGGCTGGGGTGGGCGGCCAGGGTGGCGGCCAGAGCGGCTCCCCCGTCGACCGCGCCCTGGTGCTGGGCGGCCTGCTCCAGTGCCCGGAGTGCGGACTCCATGTCCTGCTCCCTGGCCAGGTACTGCTGCTTCCTGCCAGGACGGGCGGTGGGGGCGCCGGCCTGCTCGAACGCCTTGCCGACCAGCCGTACATCCCGATCGACGGCCTGGACGGACGCGACGGTCGCCGTCGCGCCGGCAGCGGACGTCGGCAGACACACGCCGCCGCCGTTCTCGAAGTCATTGATGGCGGGCCCCAGAACCGTCCGAATCCAGTTCTGCATCTCCGCCGCGGCGCGAGTGCACTGGTCCGAGTACCCGAAAAGGTTCTCCGGAACCCCTGACACGGTCGCCATTTCCACCTCGTACCTAATGGTGTCGTTTCTCCTGCGCGGCGACGTGAGCGTTCGCGGTGGCCGCGTCCACAGCCTGCTTGGCTTGTTGGGCGACGGAGACGAGTTGCGCGAGAGCTTTCTGGCCGTGGTTGAAGTCACCTTCGAACTTATGCCGTTTCGGGCCGGTCCAGTTGTCGCTGTGCTCGCTTCCAAGGAATATTCTGTGCTGGCGAGCGCGAAACTGTTTGAGCCCCTTGGCTTTCTCCTCGAGGTGCATGAGCTGCCGGCTCAGCCAGTCGGCAGCCTCGAAGTCGTACGAAGGCACCGCATCATCCTTTCTTCCGCCCCGAAGAATCATCGTGGTCCGGGCGGGGGTTGTCGTTGACGTCCAGCGCAGACCCCTTGACGCAGCACGCAGCGATTGTCACCGCGCCACCTGCACTCCCGCCGCGATGCCGTCCGTGACCAGGTAGCCGCGCCCCGGAAGAGCCGCCAGGCGGTCGTGCCGGGGCAGGGTCGTGCCGAGGAGGTCCCCGTCCAGGTCGTGGTCCGGGGCCAGCAGGATGCCGCAGCGGCTGTCGCGGGCGTGCTGGGTCCAGTGGCCGTAGGTGCGGCGCATGGCGTCGGCGCGGCCGGCGGCGACGAGGTGGCGTCCGGGTACGGCCGCGGACAGCCAGCGGTTCAGGATCCCGAGGTCGTCCTCAACGGTGTCGGCGTCGTCGACGAGGAGGAGAGCGGGGCCCGCGTGCGGGACGAGGGCCGCTTCGAGGCCGCCGTACTCGGTGACGAGCGCGGTCAGCCCGGGCAGTTCGCGCAGCGGCGAGCGGCGGGGGGCGAACGCGACCACAGCCGGCGGGTTCGCCGCGGCGGTCACCTGGCGGGCGATCGTGCAGAGAGCGGTGGAGCGGCCGGACCGTTGCGGTCCGGCGATCAGCGCGTGTTCCTGTTCGTACAGCCGCAGGGCCGTGCCCCCGAGGGTGTCCGCGTCCAGACCGACGGGGATGTACCAGGGCTCGGAGGCCACCGCAGCCGGTGCCGCGAGGGCGCCGACGGTGATCTCCGCGGGCAGCAGGCCGACTCGTGGCGCGGTGGTGGCGGCACCGGGCCAACGGGCGGCGCAGGCGGCCACCGCGGCACCGAGGTCCTCGGCGGGCAGGCCGATCTGGATCACCTGGCGCGTTGCGGCCACCAGCGCGCGCCCGGGAACATACGCGGGGACCGCACCGCGCGGCACGTCGAAGTAGCCGTACTCGCCGGGGTCGGCCATGCGCATCAGCAGCTTCTGCTGGGTCAGTGCCGCCCACGCGGACGGCACCGCGCCGGACCGGTCCGCGGTGACGGCGAAGCGGATGCCGACGGCCGGCCCGTCCGCGTAGACCCGGGCCAGTTCGTCGATGAGGTTCATCCCGGCGATGTCCTTGTCGAAGTCCGACAGCAGCGCTCCGAGGTTGTCCAGGAGTATCAGCCAGTCCGTGGCGAATCCCCCCTGGCCGGACGCCGCGACCCCACGCGTCTTGCGCTCGTCGAGTTCCCGGCGCAGCAACCGGATGAGGCGGATCTGCCGCTCGCGTTCGGCCGGTCCGATGTGGGCTCCGGTGTGCGGCAGTTCGGCCAGTGGCGCCAGGTCGCCCGCACCCATGTCGAGGGCGAAGATGTGACACCGCTCGGGCCCCTGGACGCCGGCGCAGGCCAGGGCGAGGGCGGCCAGGGCGGTGGACGTCCCGGAACCGCCACTGCCGTAGATCAAGACGTTTCCCGCTGCGGGATCCCAGCCGACCGGGTACTGCCGCTGCCGCTCGGGGTCATCAGCGAGGGCGTACGTGGGGAGGCCGACGGCCTCCGTCTGCAGACCGCGTTCCGCGACGGGCGGCAGAGCGGCGGCGCGCACGACGGCGGGCAGAGGGTCGGGCCAGGGGCGCCGCGGCTCGGCGAAACCGGCCAGCCCTGCCGCCTCTTTGGCGGCCGCGACCAGCCGCTGCAGGTCGGTGGCCCCGTCGGATTCCGCCGCGCCCGGCTCGGCGGCGGGCAGGGCCAGCAGGAAGGGGGCCGCGGTCGCCGGGGCCGTGACGGCCGTCTCGGGGGTGACACCGGTGCACAGCGCGGTCTGCACCGGTACGACTTCGCGGGCGCTGAGCCGGTAGAAGGCGCGGCCCCACTGCCGGCTGCCGATCGACGCCGCGGCCGGATTGTCGATGACGTCCTGTGAGTCGCCGATGGATTCCAGCCGGAGCGCGATGCGGAGCTTGACGTTGTTCTTGATCGCGTCGTTGACGGAGCCGGCGGGCCGCTGCGTTGCCATGATCAGATGCACGCCCAGGCTGCGGCCGCGCTGCGCGATGCCGACGAGGGCGTCCACGAAGTCCGGGAGCGCCTTGACCAGCGTGGCGAACTCGTCGATGACCACGGCCAGCCGCGGCATCGGCTCGAGTTCGGTCCGCCCGGTATCCCGCAGCCGCTGGTAGTCGCGCACGTGGCTCAGGCCCGTCGCGCGCAGCAGCCGTTCGCGGTGGTGCAGTTCGGCCTCCAGGCAGCGCAGGGCGCGTTCGCTGAGTTGCTCGTCGAGGTCGGTGACCAGCCCGACGGTGTGCGGCAGTGCGGCGCATTCGTCCAGCGCGCCGCCTCCCTTGTAGTCGATCAGCGCGAAGGTGAGGTGTTCCGGGTCGGCGTCGACCGCCATGCTCACGATGAGTGTGCGCAGCAGCTCGCTCTTGCCGGAACCGGTCGTCCCGGCGATGAGCGCGTGCGGTCCGTCGTCGTCGAGGTCGATGGTGAACAGGTGGCGTTCGGTGACTCCCAGCACCGCCCCGACCCGGAGCTCAGGCACCCGCTTCTTCCAGTGGCCGGCCACCGCGACGCCGTCCACGCTCTCCAGGTCCAGCAGGGGGAGCAGAGAGATCCGGTCGGGCAGTCCGGCGCCGTCGATCCGCAGTTCCGGGTCCTCGAAGCGGGCCAGCGCCCGTGCGGTGTCGCGCGCCTCGGACAACGGCACACCGTCGAGCAGCACCCGCTCCACGGTGACGCCCAGGGCCACGTCGTGGACCTGCCCGACGCCCTCGGGCGAGACGGTGACCACGGAGGTGCACAGCGCGGGCAGACGGGTGGTCAGCACCAGCGCCCCGCAGCGTGCGGAGGTGCCCGCGATCAGGTCCCGAAGCCGGTTGGGGCGGCCCTCCAGCAGGGTGGCGCCGTCGACGACCACCAGCAGCACCGGACCCGGGGCCGGTCGACCGGCCGCAGCTTGCGCCGGCGGCCCCGCGGCGAGCAGATGCTGGGCCAGCGTGTCGGCCTGCTCCGGACCGACCGCCACCAGCCGTGCCGCCCCGGACCGTACGTCGACTCCGTGCGGCAGCCACTTGGTCCAGTCCCAGTCGGCGAGCCGGTCGGCATCGGTGAAGACCGCGACCGTGACGTCCGCGGGCCCACTGCCCACCACTGCCTGGCACAGCAGGGACCGGGTGACGGCAAGGCAGGCCTTCCGGTCGCCCTCGAAGCCCACGGCCTCGCCCGCCGAGACTCCCACCACCACGGGCACCTGCGGCAGTGCGGGGTGGCGCGCGAGTACGGCCGCGGCTTCCGGTTCCGGCTCGGTGGAGCCCTGGTCCAACGGCGGTTCCCAGGGCAGGTCAGCCGTTCCGGCCACGAGGTGGAGGAAGTCGTCCGCGGCCGGACGCCGCTCCCACAGCGTGGCCCCGGGGGCGGTCGCCCGGTAGAGCACCTCGGCCGGATCGGGGTGGGCCGCGCGGCGGGACCGTACCTCTTCGGTGTGTTTGCTCTCCACCGCCGCTTCGAACTCCGCCAGTCGGGCGGCGTATTCACGACTCCCCCGCCGCAGCGCGGACCTGCCGCGCAGGCGTTCTTCCGCGAAGTTGGCCAGGAACATCAGCGGAGTGAGCGCCGCGATGGCCGCGTAACGCGGGTCGCCGGTCAGCACCACGGTCGCGGCGGCCATGGCCAGCGGGCCGAGCAGGGCCGCGACGCTGAAGGGAGCCTTGTGCGTACGAGCCGGCGGCGCGGGGACCACGATCGGCGCCGAGCCGCCCGGGCGCCCGCCCCGCGGCGGGCGGTTGAACGGCAGCGTCCCACCGGGCCCGGCCTCGCGGACGGCGTTGATCCGCTGCACCCGACCGAGCCGGTCAGCGGGCAGTACCCGGAGAAGCACTTCACCGCCGAGCGACACCAGGTCGTCGGCATGGACGGGGGCCGTCTCGCGGATCCTCGCGCCGTCGACGTCCGTGCCGTTCGCCGAGCCGAGATCGGTGACGGTGACCCGGCCGTCGGGCAGGACATCGAATGCGGCATGGAGCCGAGAGACACCCGTGGCCACCACGCGAACGTCCGCTTCCGCTCCGCGCCCGACGATCGTGCGGCCCACCGCCAGCGGGACGCTGCGGCCCGCCTCCAGACCGCCCACCAGCCGCAGGACGGCCGCCGGCTTCCGCAGTCCGCCGACCGCAGGGCCACAGGCGCCGGCAACCCGCGACCCGTGTACGAGACCGGACTCGTTCACCAACGTCTCGGGGGGCATCACCCGGCCGTCTACGGCGAGCACACGGCCCGGCATTCCCACGGCCGCGGCCAGATCGACGAGGGTGGCGTCCGGGCGTCCGAAGCGAACCTCCACGTCCCACTCGCGTCCACCGTCGACACAGACGATCCGCACCGCGCGCCTTCCCCTTATCGGTCCAGATGACGGGCGCCCAGCCTTCCGCGGCTGGCCGGGGAGGGCATCGGCACCGCGTGCACACCGGTTGACCGAGCACGCAACAGCACCGCCGTGGCCCGGCGGAACCAGCGCGGCCCCCAGCCGGCAACCGGTCTTCCCCCACGACAGGAACGCTGTGCGTTGTGTGTCAATGACACCCCCGCCGACGGACGGGACGATGTCGGGCAAGCCGCGGTCGTCGATGGCTGTCGGCGGGTCGGCGGTTGCTACGGCGCCTGTCATGCCGACTGCGCGCCGACCGGTTCGAGGAAGGACAGGGGGAACGGTCATGTCGCGCGGAATCAAGACCGGTGGTTGGCTGGCGACTCGGCTGGCGGGGGTCGTGGTCCTGAGTGCAGTGGTCGCGGGAGTCACGCCCACAACCGCGTCGGCCAGCGGCAACTGGTGTGGCAACTGGCTCAAGGACCCGTCGGTCGCGTACGGCGTCAAGATGGTGTCGGGCACCCGGGCTTACCACGGGGCCGGCCATTTCCAGGTGAATCAGGGGTACTACGGCTCTCATTGGTACGCATGGGCATACGAGAGGAACGCTGGACTCGGCCCCGCGCTGAACTGGCGGTACAGGAAGAACAAGGCCCTGTACACCTGTTATCCCCGGACCGAGGCCGGAACCTATACCCCGGGCGTCCCCGACTACCAGGCATACAAGGTCCAGGCGGAGCTCGAAGGGCACCCCAACGTCTACGGCCCGGCCGTCTACTGGGGAGGGTGATCGGCGTTCCCGTGGCGCCGGGCAACTGGTGCCACAGGAGTTCACGGCGGGATCGGCACCTGGAGCGATCCGCGACGCGGTGAGGAACCGGAGGGGACGTTCATGAGGCGCGCTCTGGCGGCACTGCTGATCACGGTGGTCGTCACCGCCGCGACGGCGACCGGTTGCACCACCGGCACGACCCGGGCACCCAACGGTGCCGCAGCGCGAACACCCGCGCTCCGCACGGTGTCCCACCCCGCTCCGGGCGCTGATCTGCCGTTGCAGCTGGACTCCTATGACCTGTCCGTCCAACAGCATGTGGAGATCCAGAACGCCGAGAACCGTTTTCTGCGGCAGTGCATGAAGAACTACGGATTCAACCTGCAGACGCCGACCACCCACACCTTGGCCTACCCCCGGAACATGCCGCTTCTGGGACAGCT
Organism: Streptomyces sp. NPDC003697; assembly: GCF_053587115.1. Lineage (NCBI taxonomy): Bacteria > Bacillati > Actinomycetota > Actinomycetes > Kitasatosporales > Streptomycetaceae > Streptomyces > Streptomyces sp. NPDC003697. Next base: position 112,027 of record NZ_JBSFNN010000010.1, on the reverse strand, counting down.
CGACGCACTGCGGGTGTCGCGGTACGGGTACCAGGGGCCCCCGGGGGTGGCTGCCGACCTGGTCGCGGTGTCCAAGAACGGCTCCTGGGACATTACCGTGCAGCCCGCCCTGCTCCCGGTGTTCGAGGGGCGGATCGCCCGCTTCCATGGCAAGCCGGTGCCCGCCGGCGGGTGCTTCGGCGATATGCAACGGCGGCTCGATGCGGGTGCGCCGCGCGTCCATTTCGACTCCGCCACGCCCGCGATCGTTCCCGAGCGTGGCATCAGGTTCTTCAAGTCCCAGGTCTACGACCAGGCCACCCATGACACCCGGTTCCGTCGGACCGTTGCCGAATGGAGCCGGTGCATGGGGCAGAAGGGGTTCCGTTACGACAGCCCTCAGCGGGCTCAGGGGGATCCGCGGTGGAGTAACGCCGATACGGACACTCGCCCGAGTCCCGTGCAGATCCGAACGGCCGTGGCAGACGACCGCTGCCGACAGGCGGTGAATTACACGGGAACGCTCTACAGCCTGATGTCGGTCTACGAACAGCCCGTGATCAGGGCTCAGCGTCGCGTACTGCAAGAGATCAACGGACTGCTCAGAGCAAGACTGCGGAACTCCTTCTCCTTGACAACCGAGCCATAGGGACCCGTCACAGCGGCGGGAGCAGGCCGTCAGCGGGTTCGCGGAACCTGCGGGGGCTGGGTTCGTCCATACACTCCCCACCCTCGCGTCACCGGCGGAGGGCACCAGGTCAGCCACACGGCGCGCGCCTGCGGAAACGCTTCACGCGGTGGATCAGTCCGCCCGGCGGACTGCCAGGAGCCAGCACCGCTCCCGGAACCTCATCCCGTCCCGTACCCACGACGTCGAACGTCAGGAAACGGGGAACCAGGCCGACAGGCACTTGGCAATGGCCGGTACATCGATGTTGTCCTGCGCGACTTCCTCGACGAACGGGCCGGCAATGGAGACGGGAGGCGGGACGGTACGGGCGCTGACGCCGTTGAGCCGCAGGAAGACACGCATGGCAAGCCAGGCGGTGCGCTTGTTGCCGTCGATCAGCGCGTGATTGCGGGCAACGGAGTGCAGCAGTGTCGCCGCCTTCTCGTGCAGCGTGGGATACAGCTCGGCCCCGAACACGTTCGTCCGGGGCCGTTCGATCGCTGACACCAAGAGCCCCATGTCACGCACGCTGTGCTCGGTATCGTTGACCGTGCGAGCGATGGCCAGGATCTCGTCGATCTGGATGTAGCGCACTTCGGTCACTTCAGGTAGTCCAGGATCTCCGCATCGCTGTCCATGAGTTCGGCCAGGACGTCATCGACCTTCAGCTCGGCCCGATTCTGGGCGTCACGGATGGCCTCAATGGCAAGTTCCTGCTTGCTGCGGCGCTCCCGACGAGCTCGCTCGGTGAGCTTCGCGTCAAGGTCGTCGGGGAGTCGGAGTGTCATCGCCATACAGGAATGATACCGGACTGGTATCTAGGTGGCGAGGTGATACCAGCCACTCAAGACCTCGGACCACGACGCCGTCCTTCGTAGCCCGGTCGGGCCGCGGTCTCGGTTCCGAGGCTCATGCGACGAGGTAGCAGCACGCGCCGCCGCCGGCAGAGGGCCTTGCCCCGCGTCGACGGCCCCGGTCCCGCGGCCCAGGGCCGGAGAGGTCCGCGAGGTTGAGACTTCCGATGTTCGAGCATCACCCGAGCGTCAAAAATTCTGCAGTCCGCATCGCCACGTCGCCGCGAGACCCGCGCCAGCCCTTGAAACTGCAGCTCAGACCGTTCTGCACAAGCGAACCTCAGTCGACGCATTCCGCGAGCGAAAACAGTGTATAACCGCAGGTCAGCATGTGTCTGCGGCCGTTCCGAACGGCCATTCGGCCACCCGGAGCGTCACGACCAGCCAGTGCGATGCCTCTGCTGAGCCACCCCGGCGAGATCTTTCAACAACACTTCCGCCACCAGTTCCTCGACAACGGCGATGCCGTGCTCCGCCATGGCCTCGGCCAGCTCGAGGTCCCAGGGCGCTTCGGTGATACGTCCCGGCTGAGGACCGCGTGGGTTGAGGGCGACCGCGGCACGATAGTCCGCTGCCGTCATGCGCCAGGGACGCGCCGGCGTCTTGTCCAAGACGTAGGCGGCGATGCGGACGCCTTCTCCGTCGAAGTCGCCGTGGTAGCGCAGAGCCGCGCCGTCGTCCGCGAGCACGCGCAGAAGCTGGATCGCGGCGCTGTTGGGCCAGCCGGACGTACAGACGAGCGGCGGGCAGCGGGGACCGAAGCGACGTAGGGCCAGTGCCAGGATGCTGGGGTTCTCCACGACGTGGACGACGGGTGCCGGGTCCTCGGAAAGGATGAACTCGCCCGGATACCGGACGTGGGCGAGGGTCAGACTGGCGGCCTGACCGGCCTCCGCGCACGCGGTGGCCACCCTGGCGAGCAGGCCGTCACCGGCCGGGCGCAATCCGCCGACGAGAACGGTGGAGGACAGCGCGGCAGGCTCAAGAATCGCCACGCATTCCACGTGCGAGGTCATCGGAAAGATGTCGGCCTGGGCGCAGGCAGGAAAGCAGCAGGTCATAGATGCTTTTGGGGCCCGAGTGAGGGCCGTCGGCCGCCCGGAGCGTCAATTGAGCGTCACGGCCCTGCGCCGGTTCGGCACCGGCAGACTGGTGCGGTCATGGCTACCCGTAGTACACAGCGCCTCCCCTGGTACGGAGCCCTTAAGCCGGTGGAGTCGCATCGGTGCATCCAGTGCGCGCGCTGTGTAGACGCGGCTCCGCGGCGTAAAGGGGCCTACGTGTCGTGAAAACGCTATCGAACGTCGCGCTGAACTGCTGCTTCCGTACCCATCGGGCGGTCGTGGCAGTTCATCCGCTCGGCGCTGCGTCGAGGCCGCCGCGCCTGGCTCCCTGCTGATTCCAAAGCCGAGCGCCGACCTGCTGCTGGAGGCCCGGCTTATGGCCGCCCTAGCGGGCGGTCCCTGATTCAGGGCAGGGAGGTGTTCTGGAGACAACCGGCGGTGCTGCGACAGGAGCGTAGCGGATCCTAGGATCCAGGCAGGTAGCGCGACTGCTTCGCTCAGACGGCAATCGATCGCACCAGAGCGCCGCACGTGTGAGGTGCTCTTTCTCCCTGAATCGTCAGGCGCCAATCACACAGACGACAAGGAGGGAGAGCCCCTACAGGGCTATAGCGAAGTGCAGACCTACCCACAGGCGGTGGAGCCGAACGCGGTGCAGCCGGGGAAACTCGCGGTAGTGCGCCGCGCGTGCCCGGGCGGGCCCTTCATCGGACCCCAGGAGCTCCAGAAGGGTGGTCACGCCGGCCGTCTGCAGGCCGCCTGTCCCCTAGTCGAGGGTTGAGCGTGATGTCCCGAATCGTCGGTGAAGTAATGCCCCGCAAGGTCGTCCACGTCCGCCCGGACGTACCGTTCGAGGACGTGGCACGGCTGCTGGATCGGCACCGGATCAGCGGCCTGCCCGTGTCCACCGTGACGACAAGGTCGTTCAGCCCGTGCCGCGGGCGTGCAGCGCGCAGCCGGGCTGCGTACACGCCCGGACGCCACCACGGCGTCGTACGACATCGCGCCGATCAACTCCCACGGCGGCGATGCCTGTAGCGGTCCGCACCTTGACCGCGACGCGGCACGCGCCCGGCCGGCAGTGTGAGGGCTTCCGGTCCCGCGAGGGCGTAGAGCGTCGTGCCGACCACCGCGAGGCACAGTGCCGTCCAGGTCGCCGCAGGCGTGCCGGTCGGCAGCAGCATCCAGGTCGCCACCTTGCCGGGCACACTGGTAGCCGAGGGCGGAGCGAGGGACGCGAACGCGAGCCAGGTGAAGGGGAACGCCCAGGCGTACCGCCCGCCCGCGACCGCCGCACCGAAGGCGGCCAGCCCCGCCAGCCCCGCGCAGTCCCGGGCGACGAACGCGGTGGTGGCCAGGTCCTGGCCCACCGCCTGCACGGTGAGGAGCACGGTTCCCACGATCGCGCCGCCGAACAGCACGTGCGCCGCTCTGCGGGGCGCCCAGCGGATCGCGGCACCGCGGTCCAGGTCGAGATCCTGTCCGCCGAGTCCGACCGAGAGGGCCATGGCGCCCGTGGTGAGGACGACCGCGGGCAGTTGCGACCCACCGTGCGCCGCGCTGCCGTCCCTGGTGAGCGCCCACACGCCCACGGCGCTGATCAGCACCGTGGCGAGCGACGCGGGCACCTGACGCGAGCGTGCGTACAGCATCAGCCATCTCACCGGGACGAACCGCCTTTGAGTACTTCGAACGCGTCGCCCTTGCAGGAGAGGGCGGCGGCGCGCATCGCGTTGATCCGTGCGAGCTGCTGCGCCCGTGGCAGCGCCATGAGCTCCTCCCATACCGGGCGGACCCTGGTGACGACGACGCGGTTCAAGGCTGCCGACCCGGTGCCGGGCAGCGGTTCGAGATCCCCCAGCACCCAGCCCGACGCGACGGTCTGTGCGAGTTGGTCGTCGCCGAACGTGCTCCAGCCGACGGGACCGCATCCCGGCACCATGCCCTGAGCGATCAGAGCCTTGGTCACCTCCTGGCCCTTCGCGGAGGCGAACATGTCGTCGTCGAAGTCGAAGAGCACGGTCGTGCGGGACCACCGCGGCGTGGCGCCGTCCGGCTGCAAGGTGGTGTTCTCCCGGACCGTCACCGGTGCCCGGCCGCCCAGCGCGCCGTGCAGCAGACGCAGCGCCTCCTTGCCGGGGCCCGCCAGGCCGGCGAGTCGCGCCTGCTGCGCCCTGCTCACGCAGACGGAGCCGTCGCACACCGGCTTCGCGGCGGCCTCGTCGACGACGAACATCCGGCGCGGGTCGGAGGGCAGGACGAGCAGGGCGAGCGCCGCACCCGCCAGGACGGGCGCCAGTGAGAGCAGCCGGGTGCGCGGGGTCGCGGCGACCAGCAGCGCGAAACCGGTCGACGCCACGCCCAGCATCCAGATCGTCTGCCCGAGGTGCACGGAGGCGGAGAGCGTCACGAACGTGTTCGGTACCTCCTCCACGGCCGGCGACAGCAGGGCGAGCCGGTTCGGCTCCGCGCCGGGGACCCCCGGCGCCGCGGTCGTCTCCGTCCGGGCCAGGACGGCCGTGAAGACGAAGACGCCCATGGCCAGCGCGGGCGGGGTGAGCACGGAAGGCAGGGCCCGCGCGGCCCCCATGCCCAGCACGGCCCCCGCGATGAGGGCGAGTACGCCCACCAGCGAGATGGGCAGCCACCCCAGGTGGGTGTACGCGGTGTGAGCGGGCACCTGGACCGCGCCCACCAGGATCAGCGACACGAACGCCGCGACCAGGGCGAACGCCGTCGTGCCCGCCAGCGTGGCCGCGCGGTGCCAGGGGGGACGCGGTGTGCTCGTCAGCAGCTCGGAGATCTTCGAGCGGTGATCGCGCAGGCCCTGCAGTGCTCCGATTCCTATGGCGAACGGCCACAGGTAGAACAGCAGGGTGCGGGTCCACAGGGCCATGGACGTCCACTGCCCCGTCCACGCCGTGGTGGTCTCCGACCACGGCTCGGAGATCAGGTACAGCAATGCCGACGTCGTCGCCAGGGCCACGACGCCGCCCCAGGGGGCCAGGGAGCGCTTCAGTTCGGTACCCAGGATTCGGACGTTCACCAGTTGCCCCTCGTCTGTTCGGGGTTGAGCAGCAGTGCGGAGTAGCCGCGCTCGAGCGGGCTGTCGCCCACGTGCTCAGGTCCGCCCGCCGCGGCCAGCCGGTCGGGGGTGCCCTGGAAGACCAGCCGTCCTTCGGCGAAGAGCACCACGTCCGTGCAGGCGGCGGCGACGTCCTCCACCAGGTGGGTGGAGACCACGACGCAGGTGTCCGTGCCCAGTTGCTGCAACAGCTCGCGGAACCGCAGCCGTTGAGCCGGGTCGAGACCGACCGTGGGCTCGTCCAGGAGAAGGATCTCCGGGTCGTTGACGATGGCCTGGGCGATGCCCACCCTGCGGACCATGCCGCCCGACAGGGCCTTCATCCTCTCGTCCGCGCGGTCCGCCAGGCCCACCCTCTCCATGGCGCGCTGTACGGCGGCGGGTATGTCCGCCTTGGGAACCTCCTTCAGCCACGCCATGTACTCGACGAAATCACGCGCCGTGAAGCGCTTGTAGTAGCCGAACTCCTGCGGCAGATAGCCGATCCGGCGGCGCAGCGCACGCTGGTCCCCCCGACCTCCCGCGGCGGGCTCGCCGAGCAGTTCCAGGATGCCCCCACTGGGACGCAGGACCGTGGCCAGCGCGCGGATGAGGGTGGTCTTGCCGGCCCCGTTGGGTCCGAGCAGGCCGTGCACGCCGGTGCCCAGGGAGAGATCGAGCCCGTCGACGGCCATCCGTGTGCGGCCCGCCCGCACTTTCAGGCCCGAGGCCCGGACCGCCCAGGCGTGGCGTGTCGGCGCCAGGTCGGCTCCGCTCACTGCGGACATCGCGTGGTGTTCCTTCCGGTAGGTCATCGATGGGCTCCCAGCACGGTGTACGCGCCCCTGCGGGCGATGACGACGCCGGTGGCGAGCATGAGGATCAGCGCCCACACAGGCAGGCCGTCCCGGTCCAGGGCGACGGGGGTACGGCTGGTGGCCAGGGCCGGAGCCAGGACCGCGGCGGCCCATACCGTGATGAGTGCGGCCGCGGCGCGGGTCACGCCGATCAGGCCGCCCAGCGCCAGGGTCGTGGAAGTGAACGCCAGGCAGGGCAGCAGCCATTGCGCGGCTGTCACTCCGGTCGTCCAGCCGCCCGCCAGCAGTACGGGGACGACGACGGCGAGCACGGAGGCGGTGCGCCGCATGACCAGGGGCAGCCCGGCCCGGGGCGTGGAGGCGGTCAGTTCGTACGCCGGGTCCAGGCCCCGCGACCAGGACGCCGCGACACCCAGTACCGGCAGGACGGGGGCGAGCAGCAGCACGAGCGGTACCGGTGCCGCGCCGGTGCCGTATCCGGCCAGGTCGAGGAGAAGGGCGAGCAGCGTCACGCTCATGATCATGGCCAGCCACGGTGCCGTCGTGGGCGTCGCCCACCTGGACAACCAGGTGGGCCGTCGCCGTCCGCGCGGCGTCGCGGCGGTGGCGGACAGCAGGGGTTCGAGGTCGGACCGCACGGCGTGGACCAGCGCCGTGACGGCCGGCACTCCCGTCGTGACGGCGGCCGACAGCCGGTCGCGGCAGACCCGGCACGCCTCCAGGTGGGCTTCCAGGGCCCACACCTCGTCGGCGGCGATTTCGCCGTCGCCGCGCGCGTAGGCGTCGATGAGATGTGTCGACGCGTGTTCCACGCTCATGTCAGGGCCCTCCGCATCTCGGTCCGGGCCCGTCGGGCCCGCGTTTTGACCGTGCCCTCGGGCACGCCGAGCAGGACCGAGGTTTCCCGGACTGACAGCCCGTCGAGCACCATGGCCTGCAGAACTTGTCTGAGCTCCGGCGCGAGGCGCCGTAGCGCGTCGCCGACGTCGCCGTCGGTACTCGCCGCGAGTGCCTCCTCCTCGGCGGCCGGCGCCATGGTCCGCGGGGCTGCCGCGAGCGGCGGGTCCGCGTGGTGGGCTCTTCGCCGGAACGCGTCGACGAGGCGGCGCGCCGCGATAGTCCACAGCCAGCCGACGGCGGTCCCCCCGACCGCGGCCCCGGCGAACGCACCCGCCGCGCGCCACACCGCCAGATACGTCTCCTGCATGACCTCCGCGACGATCTGTTCGTCGGCGCAACGGCGCCGCAGGCGGACCGCCAGCCACGGCGCGGTGCGCCGGTACAGCTCCTCGAAGGCCGCACGGTCGCCCTTGGCCACCAGCCGGACGAGCCTCTCCTCGTCCGGCTCGTCCAGTGCTTTCCTCACTCGTCTCACACCCGCTAGACGCCCGGCGCGGGTGACGGGTTTTCCGTTCACTGTGAGGCCCGTCACTTTGGCGTCGAGGGGGTCGCGGCCCGGCGTCGGGCACGCCCGCGTCGATGAATGCCGCGGTTCGACGAGACACTGTGACAGAGCCGTCCGGCGGTTGCTCTGCTGGGCGTTGCGGCCTTCGACAGGCATGTTGTCCGGCATCCGATGCAAAGGATCGGGCATGCGAGGAGTCACGTCGGATGAGCTGGTGGTGCGGCTCCGGAGACTCCTCCCGGAGGCGGAGCCCTGCTTCGAGAAGGCAGCCCATCGGGTTGCGTCCAGGGAAGTGGTGTACGGGTTCGACGTCGTGGGCCCCGGCCGTTTCGCGCGAGCCGGCCGGACGTGGTCTCGCAGGCGCGGCTGGGCCCGGTATCGGCGTACACGGGAACGTGGCCCTGGCAAGATTTCCGTGAAGTCGGGATGTGCCACCGCGCGCCGGTGACGCTCCGTCACGGGTGGCGGCATCGGAACAGGGCCATGAGGAGTACCCGGTGGCGCCCGAGGGGGACTCCCGCGCGTCCTGCCATGATCCGCTTCTGGAGTTTCAGGTCGGTGATGCGGCCTTCGTTGACGCCTGAGTTGAACGGGGTGGTGATGCCTTGGATGATTGCGGGTCAGTCTTCACGGATGGCCTTGGCGAGGCCGGCCCGGGCGGGAAGACGGGAGCTTGCGAGTCGATCCAGCCAGTTTGGCAGGGGGCTGGCGTCACGAGCGTCGAGCAAGGCGGCGAGCTGACGGACCAGGTCGTGGCTTCGGTTCAACTCCGGGCAGTGCTGGAGCAGCCGCCGGAGTGCCTCGGCTGCGTGCAAGCCGCGGCGGGACGCCGGTGGTGATCCAGCGGGCGACTTCGCGAGGTGAAGGCGGCCGCTCGCGCGGGGTGTCGATCGGCAGGCCGCGGCGTAGCGGTGCGATGGCCGCCTTTACGCGCTGGTGGTGGCCGCGGTAGCCCTTGGCGGCGATTTCCTGGTGCAGCACCGTTGCGTGTGCTCGCCTTCCTCCCACCGCTGTCGAAGGGCACTGAGTACGTACCGGGCTCCAGCTTCGCCTACCATCTGACTGGCTTCACGAACATCCTCTCCCGCCTCGCGGCCGGCATCCGGGGCGAGTTCAACGTCAATCCCGACGGTGACGGCACGCTCATCCGCTGGACCTACGAATTCAAGCCGCTGCCCGGCCGCCGCTGGCTCCTCGCCGGTCCCTTCACCCCGCTCTGGCGCCGCTACATGGTGGCCGCCCTCGACCGGTGCGTCCACGTCATCGAAACAAAGGACAACAGCACGCAGGTGCAGCTCCGGACCGGGTGACGGCCCGAAGCAGCGGCACCAGGGTCCCAACCCGGTCGTTCCGGCCGAGCTGAACAAGCGGGGGTACTCGACGCCGCGGGCAAGGGCGCGCTGGAGGACTCCATCACCCTGCGCGGCGGCACCGACCGAATCGTCACCACCGCCGACTTCCGCGCCCGCGAACTCGGTGTCGTCTTCGCCGGGGGCCCGGCGCGGCGCTCGGCCGCCCGGCTGGCCGAACTGGCCCGGCAGGCCGGCACACTGGCGATCACGGTCGGCGCGACCTGCCCGCTTACCGACGCGGCCAAGGCCAAGCAGGCCAGCGACGCCGGTCCGTGCGGGGGCCGGCCCCCCGGGAGGAGGTCAGCCGACACATGGTGTGTACGGAGGAGGGGGTCTAGGACTTCGACGCGGAGTTCCTGAACTCCGAGTTCAAGTACGTGATCCTGGCCCAGGGGTGCGGCTCGAGAGAACAGTACCCCGCACGAGAGCGGGCGCCTCAGCGCCCACGTGCACTTCTTTCCTGCAAGGTGGCGAGGTGCTGCTAGACCTTCTCAGCCACCACCCGGGCGTGCTCGACCGTAAGCATCTCGACGTCTTCTACGTCAGAGGTCAGGATCGTCACCCGACCTGGCTGCGCCAGCGCCGTCGCACACAGCATGGCGTCAATGGCGTACTTGTGCCCGTGCAGCCCGGCACCCCGCAGTAGGACTGCCGCCGACTGCGCGACAGCCTGGGTGACCGGCTCGACGCGGAGACGGGAAAGAGTCCACTTCAGCGCGGCGTCATCGATCCTCGGGTGGATGACCTCGACCAGAACCGCGGCCGAGGTGATCACAGGGAGATCCGCGTCACGAGCTGCCGTCAGCCACTCGTGAACCTCTTGATCCCGCTGGACGGCCTTGGCCAGACCCTCACTGTCCAGAACCAGGGCTCCACTCACGCAGCAGCCCCGGACTCGGGTGCAGAGCCGGTGAGCTTGGCCCGCTTGGCAGCCACGGCCTCCGCATCTGCCGGACCGTGGACCTTTTCGAAGTCTGCGATGAGCTCGTCCAGGTTGTCGCGCTCGATCTGGCGCTGCGCAGCCCGCTCGAGATACGCGGAGACACCACGCTTACCCACCCGCTCGCGGATCGCCTGCAGAGTGCCGGCGGTCAGCGACACGGAGATACCGCTGCTCGGACCGTCTCCCGGGAGGAAGCCATCGTCATCAGCCATGGAACTATTCTGGCATCCGAAATGCTATAACGCCACCCTTCTGTGGCGCGGCACGACCCCCGGAATCAACGGACCCAGTCACGCACCCATACGCGGCCCGGGAGTGTGATGGGGCGTCAGAACGTGCGTCGTTTGAGCGTCAGCAATCCAAGGACTGCGCCGCTGCCGCTGACGCGGCAGTCGACGCCCCTGCCTGATGCCGCAGGTCAGACGGTATGCGGGCAGCAAATCCAACGATTCACCCGTTGGATGGAAGGAAACAGGTCGAGCTGACGCACCGACCCAAGAAGATGCAGGTCAGTGCGCCTTCGCCGCCGGCTCCAGGATCGCCACGCACTCCACATGATGCGTCATCGGGAACAGGTCGAACGCCCGCAGTGTCCGCACCCGGTAGCCGCCCTCGCGGAAGTACGCCAGGTCTCGGGCCAGGGCCGCCGGGTCGCAGGCGACGTAGGCGATGCGGCGGGCGCCGAGGCCGGCGAGGTGGGACACCGTCCGGCGGCCCGCGCCGACCCGCGGCGGGTCGAGGACGACGAGGTCGACCTCGGTGATGCCGGTGCGCGGCAGGACGGACTCGACCTTGCCCTGCTCGATGCGCACGCGCGGGAAGTCGGCGAGGTTGTGCCGGGCGTCCTCCACCGCGCGCTTGCCGGACTCGATGCCGAGCACCGCGCCCTTGTCGCCGATCCGGTCGGCCAGCGCGCCCGCGAAGAGGCCGACACCGCAGTACAGGTCGAGGGCCATGTCGCCCTTGCGCGGCAGCAGGCCCTGCATGACGGCCTTCACCAGGGTGTCCGCCGCCTTGGGGTGGACCTGCCAGAAGCCTCCGCCGCCCACCCGGTAGGTGCGCTCGTCGGCGCGCTCGCGGACGAAGGGGCGGCCGTGCACGCGGTGGACGCCGCCGGTGCGTTCGTCGACCCGGAGCACCGACACCGGACGGTCCAGTTCCACCAGCGGCAGCCGGGCGCCCGGCTTCGGGGTGAGGACCACCTGCCTGTCCTGCGAGCCCGTCGCGGCGATCGCCTCGACGGAGTCCATGCCGGTCCAGTCCCGCTTCTCGATGCCCAGCTCGCTGATGCCCTCCGCGGCGATGAGGCAGCGCTCGATCGGCTCCACCTCGTGCGAGCGGTGGCGGCGCAGACCGGCGCGGCCGGCCGGGTCGACCGCGTAGTTCACGCGCGTGCGCCACTGCGGGACCTCACCGGCCGGCACCTTGTCGCCCTCGGCCGGCATCACGGTGCCGTCCCAGCCCGCCTCCTCCGGGGTGAGGCCCGCGAGCCGCTGCAGCTGCTCGGCGATCACCGCGCCCTTGAGCCGGCGCTGCGCCCCCGGCTTGGCGTGCTGCCAGTCGCAGCCGCCGCAGCGGCCGGGGCCGGCGTACGGGCAGGGCGCGTCGATGCGGTCCTTGGACGCCTCCAGCACCCGCACGGCGTCCGCGCGCAGGAAGCGCGCTCCCTCCTCGCCCTCGGTCACCCGGGCCACGACCCGCTCGCCGGGCAGCGTGTGCCGGACGAACAGCACCTGGCCCTCGGCGGTGCGGGCGATGCAGTGGCCGCCGTGGGCGACGGGGCCGATCTCTACCTCGTACTCCTCCCCCACCAGGGACTTCCTCGGTTCTGCCTGCATGGCGGGGTGACTCCAGATCAATGACGGGGTACGGGCGGACAACAGCCCACCAGTCTACGTGCTCGCCGCGCGCGTCAGCTGCGCGCGCCGGTCTCCCGCTGCGGGTGGGGGCCGGGGTGGGCCGGACCGCGCCGCACCGAGCCGGGTGCGTTCCACTCCTGCCGCCTGCGGGCGCGCAGCTTCGCCGCCTCGGACGACGCCAGCTGGTAGGGCACCGACGTCACCATCACGCCCGGCGTGAACAGCAGCCGGCCCTTCAGGCGCAGCGCGCTCTGGTTGTGCAGCAAGTGCTCGTACCAGTGGCCGACGACGTACTCGGGGATGATCACGGAGACGGCGTCGCGCGGGGACTCCCGGCGCAGGTTCTTGACGTACTCGATGACCGGCCGTGTGATCTCGCGGTAGGGCGAGTCCAGGACCTTCAGCGGTACGTCGATGCCGCGCCGCTCCCACTCCCCGCGCAGTGCCTTCGTCTCCGCCGGGTCGACGTTGACGGTCAGCGCCTCCAGGGTGTCGGAGCGCATCAGCTTGGCGTAGGCCAGGGCCCGCAGGGTGGGGCGGTGGATCTTGGAGATGAGGACCACGGAGTGGACGCGGGAGGGGCGCACCATGTCGTCGCTCGGGCCCTCGGGGGCCGCGATCTCCTCGGCGACGCGGTCGTAGTGCTTGCGGATCGCCGTCATCGTGGCGAAGAAGATGCACATGCCGAGCAGCGCGACCCAGGCGCCGTGCGTGAACTTCGTGAGCAGGACGACGACCAGCACCAGGCCGGTGAAGAAGGCGCCGAAGGTGTTGATGGCGCGCGAGCGCACCATGTGGCTGCGCCGGGCCGGGTCCCGCTCGGTGGCCAGGTGGCGGTTCCAGTGCCGGACCATGCCGGTCTGGCTCAGTGTGAAGGACACGAACACACCGACGATGTACAGCTGGATCAGCCGGGTCGAGTCGGCGCCGTAGAGGACGACCAGCAGCATCGCCGCGCCCGCGAGGAGCACGATGCCGTTGGAGAAGGCCAGGCGGTCGCCGCGGGTGTGCAGTTGCCGGGGCAGGTAGCGGTCCTGGGCGAGGATCGAGCCGAGCAGCGGGAAGCCGTTGTAGGCGGTGTTGGCGGCGAGGAAGAGGACGAGGGCGGTGGCCGCGGCCAGCACGACGAACAGGAAGCTGCCGTTGCCGAAGACGGCCTCGGCGACCTGCGAGATCACCGGGTCCTGGACGAAGCCGGGCCCGACCGGGACGCCGCCGTGCAGCAGGTCCGCGGCCGGGTTCTCGGCCATGCGGACGTGCGTGGCCGTGGCGAGGCCGATGATGCCGCAGAACATGGTCACCGCGAGCAGGCCCATCATCGCCAGCGTGGTCGCCGCGTTCCTCGACTTGGGCTTGCGGAAGGCGGGGACGCCGTTGGAGATCGCCTCCACGCCGGTGAGCGCCGCGCAGCCGGAGGAGAAGGCCCGCAGCAGCAGGAAGACGAGGGCGAAGCCGGCGAGCCCCTGGTGTTCGGCCCTGATGTGGAAGTCGGATGTGGGTGCCCGCATCGTGTCGCCGAGGACCAGCCCGCGGAACGCACCCCACACGATCATGATGAAGACGCCGGTGACGAAGACGTACGTCGGGATCGCGAAGAGGGTGCCCGACTCCTTCACGCCGCGCAGGTTCATCAGCGTGAGGAGGACGATCACGGCGACGGCGCAGAGCACCTTGTGCTCGACGACGAACGGGATCGCGGAGCCGAGGTTCTCGATGCCGGAGGAGATGGAGACGGCCACGGTGAGGACGTAGTCGACGAGCAGCGCGCTCGCGACCGTCAGGCCGGCCTTGGGCCCGAGGTTGGTGGTCGCCACCTCGTAGTCGCCGCCGCCGCTGGGGTAGGCGTGCACGTTCTGCCGGTAGGAGGCGACCACGGTGAACATCAGCACGACGACGGCGACGGCGATCCACGGGCTGAAGTGGTACGCCGACACGCCCGCGATGGACAGGACCAGCAGTACCTCGCCGGGGGCGTAGGCCACGGAGGACAGCGGGTCGGAAGCGAAGACGGGCAGGGCGATGCGCTTCGGCAGGAGGGTCTCACCCAGCCGATCACTGCGCAGTGCGCGCCCGATCAGGATCCGTTTGGGCACGTCGGTCAGTTTGGACACAAGAGTGGATCGTAGGCCTTCGAACAGGGGACCGCCCACCCGCCACCCGAGATCTGCCTCACGGGTGAATTCCGGACCGGCCGGCCCTACGGATTGCGCAGGTTGTGGGGGCGCTGTGGCTGGATGGCTGCACCCCGTACCGCGCCGACCCCGGAGGTTCCCATGGGCACGACCGCAGAGCTGATCGGCGCCGCCGCCGGGCTGCTGGGCCTCGGATTCCTCACCCTGCTCAGCGTGCGCAGCATCACTCGGCGCGGGGCCTGAGGCACCGGCCGGGACGCCGGCGGGGACGACCGTGGCAGGCTCCGCGGCCGCCGCCGGCGCACGGGGGTGCCCGCCCCGTACGGCGCATGTGTAGCTTGTCCCTCTGTCTGAGACCCTGATGTGGCTGAGCAGTAGCTGTTGACACCGGAAGGACGGTCGTGCACATCGTCATCATGGGCTGCGGGAGAGTGGGTTCCGCTCTGGCCCAGACCCTGGAGCAACAGGGGCACACGGTCGCCGTCATCGACCGCGACCCCACCGCCTTCCGCCGGCTGGGCCCCGGGTTCGGCGGCCGCCGGGTCACCGGGATCGGCTTCGACCAGGACACCCTGCGCGAGGCGGGCATCGAGGAGGCCGGGGCCTTCGCGGCCGTCTCCAGCGGCGACAACTCCAACATCATCTCCGCCCGCGTGGCCCGGGAGATGTTCGGTGTGGAGAACGTCGCGGCCCGCATCTACGATCCCCGCCGTGCCGAGGTCTACCAGCGTCTCGGTATCCCGACCGTGGCCACGGTCCGCTGGACGGCCGACCAGATGCTGCGCCGTCTGCTGCCCTCGGGTGCCGAGCCGCTGTGGCGCGACCCCACGGGCGGTGTTCAGCTCGCCGAGGTGCACGCGTCCTCGAAGTGGGTCGGCCACAAGATCAGCAGGCTGCAGGAGGAGACGGGTGTGCGCGTGGCATTCCTGACCCGCCTCGGCGAGGCCGTCCTGCCCACCTCGCAGACGGTGCTGCAGGAGGGGGACCTCGTGCACGTGATGATGCGGACGGACGACGTGGAGAAGGTCGAGGCGGCGTTCGCCGAGGGCCCCGAAGAGGAGAACGGTCACTGATGAGGGTCGCCATTGCCGGTGCCGGCGCGGTCGGTCGCTCGATCGCGGGCGAGCTGCTGGAGAACGGCCACGAGGTCCTTCTCATCGACAAGGCGCCGACCGCGATCTCGGTCGAGCGCGTCCCGCAGGCCGAGTGGCTGCTGGCCGACGCCTGCGAGATCACGTCCCTGGACGAGGCGGCGCTCCAGCGCTGCAACGTGGTGATCGCCGCCACGGGCGACGACAAGGTCAACCTGGTCGTCTCGCTGCTGGCGAAGACCGAGTACGGGGTGCCGCGGGTGGTGGCCCGCGTCAACAACCCGAAGAACGAGTGGCTGTTCAACGAGGCCTGGGGCGTGGACGTGGCCGTGTCGACCCCGCGTCTGATGTCGGCGCTGGTCGAGGAGGCGGTGAGCGTCGGAGACCTGGTCCGTCTGCTCCGCTTCAGCCACGGCGACGCCAACCTCGTCGAGCTGACCCTGCCGCCCGAGTCGGCGCTGGCGGGCACGCAGGTCGGCGACGTGGAGTGGCCGCAGGACACGTCCCTGGTGACCATCATCCGCGGCACGCGCGTCCTCACCCCCTCCCAGGAGGACTCCCTGGAGGCGGGCGACGAGCTGCTGTTCGTGGCCGCGCAGGCGCGCGAGGAGCAGCTGGAGGATCTGCTGTCGGTGCGGCGCGCGGACGAGGCGGGCTGATCCGCCGGACGGACGACGAAAGGGGTGCCCCTCCTGGTGGGGCACCCCTTTTCCGTACTGCGCCCGGGAGCCCCGTCCGAAGCGGCCCGGTGGGTGAGCGCGGGACCGTCGGCCCCGGAAGAGGCCTTGAGGGGGCCGGTCGCTCAGGTCTCGCGCCGGTGGCGGCCCGGCACCGCCCCCTGCGTCTCGTCGGAGGCCGCCCGCTCCTGCTCCGCCTTCTCCTGCGCCTCCATCTCCGCGAAGACGTCGATGGGCGCGGGCGCCTTCGCCAGGAAGAGCCAGGTCAGCCAGACGGCCAGCAGGAAGGGCGGGATCTTCAGGGCGATCAGGACCCAGCCGAGCTGGGTGGTGTCCGCCCACCAGTACAGCGGGAAGAGGATGGCGCACTTGGCGAGCAGGATCAGGCCCCAGGCCCAGCTGGCCTTGGCGTAGGCCTTCTTGCGGCCCGGGTTGCGGGTGCGCCAGGAGAGGTTCTCCTTGAAGACGGGTCCGAGGATCAGGCCGATCAGCGGGACCCCGGCCAGCGTGGTGACGATGTACGCCAGCGCCAGGCCCAGGGTGTAGAGCATGCCGGGCAGGTAGAAGTCCTTGGCGTTGCCGGTCATCATCGCGAAGACCACGCCGAAGGCGACGCCGAAGACTCCGCTGAACGCGTGCTTGACGGTGTCCTTCATCGCCAGCCGGACCACGACCAGGGCCAGCGACACGGCCAGCGCCGCGATCGCCGACCAGTGCAGGTTCTTGTTGACCGTGAAGATGGTGACGAACAGGAGGCCGGGCAGGACCGTCTCGACCATGCCCCGGACCCCGCCGAACGCCTCGAACAGCGCGGCCTCCGTCACCGCCCGGGCGTCGTCCGCGGATGTCTGTTCGGTCGGCTTGTCGAGGGACGTCACCGGCTACTCCCGTCCGAGGGGTCGCAGTTCGTACTTCGGGTTGAACAGCACCCGGCGGCCCCGGCTCAGCGAGATCCGGCCCGATGCGATCAGCTTGCGCCCCGGTTCTATCCCGACGATGGAGCGCCTGCCGAGCCACACCACGTCCAGGGCGGCGGTGCCGTCGAACAGTTCGGCCTCCAGGGCCGGCACGCCGGCGCGCGGACGCAGGGTGACCGTGCGCAAGGTACCAGTAACCGTGACGATCTGCCGGTCGTGGCAGTCGCCGATGCGTGTACAGCCCGCGGTCTCGGCGTCCTCCCGCAGTTCCTCCGACTCCAGGTCCTCCTGCGAGGTGGAAAGCCGGTCGAGCATGCGCCGGAACCGGCCCGCCGGCTTTTCGGAACGAGGGACAGCACTCATATCTGAAGCGTACCGGGAGGCACCGACGGTGACGTACCCGCGGCCGCGCCCGCCGGTGGGGCCGCGTTCAGTGCTCGACGATCTCCCCGTCGCTCAGCTCCAGCACCCGGTCGGCGAGGTCGAGCAGGGTGGCGTCGTGCGTGGCGACCAGCGCGGTGACGTCCTCGCTGCGCACGACGGCGCGCAGCAGCTGCATCACCTCGTGCCCGGTCTCCGCGTCCAGCTGGCCCGTCGGCTCGTCGGCGATCAGCAGGGCGGGTTCGTTGGCGAGGGCGCGGGCTACGGCGACCCGCTGCTGCTGGCCGCCGGACAGCTCGCCCGGGCGCTGAGCGGCGTGGTCGGCGAGCCCGACGAGGGCGAGCAGCAGTTCGACGCGTTCCTCCCGCTCGCGCGGCGGGAGCCGGCGCAGCCGCATCGGCACACCGACGTTCTCGGCGGCCGTGAGGATGGGGATGAGGCCGAAGGACTGGAAGACGAAGCCGATGCGGTCCCGGCGGAGCGCGAGCAGGCCGTCCTCGCCGAGCCGCGACAGGTCCGACCCGTCGACCTCGACGCGTCCGCGGTCCGGCTCGTCGAGTCCGCCGACGATGTTCAGCAGCGTGGTCTTGCCGGATCCGGAGCGTCCCTTGAGGGCGACGAGCTCGCCGCGCGGGACCTCGAAGGAGACCCCGCGCAGGGCGTGCACGGCGGCCGCTCCGTGCCCGTGGGACTTGTGGACGTCCTCGACCCGCACCATGGTCCCGGTGGCGACCTGACTCATGTTCCCTCCCCGGTGGTCCCCCGTGGACCGGGCGCCAGTATCACGACGGACGCCCGGTCTGTTCAACGGTTCGGTCTTCCACCGCGTGGGTTCGCCCGGCGGGCGGGGACCGCCGGGCGGCGGTTCAGGCCGGGTTGTCCCCGTGGGTGAGGGTCTCCCAGGCGACGAACGGGTTGTTGCTGCCGGCGGGACGGTTCTGCTCGGTCAGCGTCCGGGTGTTGGTCATGGCGATGCCCAGCCGGTTGTGCAGGGCGTTGTAGCCGACCTCGGTGACGGGGCCGAGTCCCCGGTGGACGGAGCCGCCGCACAGCCAGCCGGGGACGGCGGCGCCCAGCTCGTACTTGGACTGGAAGCCGAGCGCCTGCCGCAGCCGCTCGCCGACGTCGGTGCCGTACAGGTCCTGCCCCTGGATGCGGCTGGTCTCGGCGATGTGGGAGATGGCGGAGATGCCGTATCCGGTGTGCGTGAAGTCGCGGCAGGTCTCCTGGGTGAGGCCGGTGACGAAGGTGGACTGGCCCTGCCAGTACGAGACGATCTTGTCCTTGGTGTTCAGGTTCTGACCGGGCACGGTCTTCGGCAGGTCGCCGTCGGAGGCGAGGTAGACGTAGGCGGCCGTGCGCGTGCGGAACCTGGCCATGGCGATGTCGTAGGACGCCTGGTCCTCCAGGAAGACGGAGATGCCGACGGCGGCCTCCGTCATCGACAGCTCCCAGTTGCCGTTGGAGTGGGAGCCCTTGATCACCACGGGCAGGTAGACGTTGCGGAGCATGGTGGCGAAGCGGCCGCTGTCCGCCCAGGTGCCGGTGTACGTGTACTTGATGATCTCGGCGGCCCTGGGCCAGGAGGAGCCCGCCCAGCCGGTCTGCAGGGGCGCGTTGCTGCCGGTGTGGCTCGTGATCACGGCCGACCAGGCGTCCATGATCTCGATCGCCTTGCGGGCGTAGCGTGCGTCGCGGGTGATGTACCAGGCGAGGGCGTCGGTGTAGGCGGCGAGGGCGTCCTCGCGTTCGTCGGTGCAGCCGAGGTTGGGGTTGGAGTACGAGCCGCACTCCACGGTCGCCCGCGGCCTGGGTGTACGGCCGAGGTCGGCGTAGGGGCCGGCGGTCATCCGGTCGAAGGCGCCCTTCCAGGGCTGGGCGCCGGCGAGGACGCGGTCGCGGGTGAAGTCCAGCTGAGCCCGGGAGACGGTGACTCCGGGGTGGACGAAGGCGGTGGGGGCGGCGTCGGCGCGGCCGGCGCCGGGCCGCAGGAGGAGGCCGCCCGTCAGCAGAGCGGCCAGGGCGAGGAACAGTACGGCCCGGAAGCTGCGACGGTGGTGTGGGGGAGCAGCAGGCATACGACGGCATCCGTTCTCGTCCATGAACGACGGGTGGGGTTCTGAACGAAGCTCACTGGCCGGGACCATAGGTCTGGACCAACCCGTCGTCAAGGGGTCGCGCGGAGCCGCCGGACGGGACGCCGTTCACATACCGGAGCCGGACATGACGAAGGGCCGCGCCCCCGCGGGGTGCGGCCCTCGTGCGTGCCCGGTCAGCGGACCTCGGTGATCTCCGGTCCGCGCTGCAGCTGACCCATGCCGCCCGCGAAGCGGGACTGGCCCTCGTCCTGCTGGACGCTCTCGGGCACCATCTGGGCGTCGTTCGGCAGCTTCAGGACGATCGGGTCGCGGGGCGCCATCGGTCCCTCGCCGCGGACCACGACGGTGTCCCGGAAGATCTGTTCCAGCAGCCCGGCCGCCTGCGGCTGCACCGCGCCCTGCCCGGAGATCACCCCGCGCAGGAACCAGCGTGGGCCGTCCACGCCGACGAACCGGACGACCTGGAAGCCGCCGGTGCCGTCGGGCAGCTGCACGGGCACCTGGGCCCGCAGCTCCCAGCCCAGCGGGCCCTCCACCTCATCGACGATGCCGCCCTGCTGGGTGATCCCGGAGGCGATCTCCTCGCGGACCTCGCCCCAGATGCCCTCGCGCTTGGGCGCGGCGAAGGCCTGCAGCTGGACGGCGCTGTCGCGCAGCACGACGGTCGCCGCGACGATCGCGTCACCGGCGACCTCGACCCGCAGTTCCATGCCGTCGACGCCCGGTACGAACAGGCCGCCGAGGTCCACGCGGCCCTCGGCCGGGTCGCGCACCTCGGAGCTGTCCCAGGGCCCGTCGGGCCGCGGCTCGGGCTCGAGCCGCACGCGCTCGCGCTCGCCCTCGTCGTCCGCCTCGGTGTCGACACTGTCGACGACCTGCTCGGCCTCGCCGGCCGCGCCCTCGGCGGCATCCTTCTTCTTGCGACGTCCGAACACGTCACTGTCCTTCCCGGTCGGATACGACCGAAGCGTATCGATACCCACCCGCCTCGCCGCCCACGGCGGCCTGACCGCTGGTGCCGCCCGTGCCGTCCACCTCGGCGTGGCCGCCGGTGGACCCGAAGCCGCCCTCGGCCCGCGCGGAGCGGGGAAGCTCCGCGACCTCCTGGAAGCGGACCCTCTCGACCTGCTGGACGACCAGTTGGGCGATCCGGTCGAAGCGCTCGAACCGCACGGACTCGCGCGGGTCGAGATTCACCACGATCACCTTGATCTCCCCACGGTACCCGGCATCAACCGTCCCCGGGGCATTCACGAGGGCGACACCGCACCGCGCGGCCAGCCCGGAGCGGGGATGCACGAAGGCCGCGTACCCCTCCGGGAGCGCCACGGACACTCCCGTGGGCAGTACGGCCCGTTCTCCGGGGCCCAGTTCGCAGCTCCGCGTGGTGCGCAGATCCGCTCCCGCGTCCCCGGGATGCGCATACGTCGGAAGCGGCACCTCCGGATCGACGCGCCGGATCAGCACGTTCAGCGGGTCACGGCTCACGGGTTCACCTCGAAGGCGCGGGCCCGCCGGATCTGGTCCGGGTCGCTCATCGCGGTCCGGATCTCCTCCTCGCGGCCGTGGTCGACGAAGTGGTCGACCTTGACCTCGATGAAGAGGGCCTGCGCGCGGACCGCGACGGGCCCCTCGGGGCCGCCGACGCGGCCGGTGGCCCGCGAGTAGATCTTCCGCCCGGCCACCGCGGTGACCTCCGCCTCCAGGTACAGGGTCGTACCGACCGGGACCGGCCGCACGAAGTCGGTCTCCAGCCGCCCGGTGACGGCGATCGTCCGCAGCAGCCAGTTCAGCGAGCCGAGGGTCTCGTCGAGGGCGGTCGCCAGCACCCCCCCGTGCGCGAGGCCCGGTGCTCCCTGGTGAGCGGGCTGCACCGTGAACTCGGCGGTGATGCTGACGCCGTCGCCGGCCCGCGCCTGCAGGTGGAGTCCGTGCGGCTGCCCTGCGCCGCAGCCGAAACACCGGTCGTAGTGCGCGCCGAGGAGTTCGCCGGGCGCGGGGGCGTCGGGATGGCGCACGGGCCGTACGGCGCCGGCGGGGGGCTGAAGAGCCGAGGAGGTACCACTCACAGCCGCAGACCTTACCCGTCCGGCGCTCCCCCGCCGCCGCCCCGCCCGCCGGTCCCCGGTACCGGCGGGCCTGACTGGGGTGAGCCGCCCGCACCGTGCCAAGCTTGGCGCCATGCAGCTCTCCGCCCCTCCGTACGAAGAACGCCTCACCGCACCCGCTTCCTGGTGGGTGATCAGCTTCCTGGCCGGCGTCGCCTGTGCCCTGATCGTGCTGCCCTTCGGCACCCTGCCGATGCTCGGTGGCCTGGTCGGCGGCACCGCGGTCGCGGCCGTCGCCGCGAGTTCGTACGGTTCGGTCCGCATCCGGGTGGTCGGCGGCTCCCTGATCGCGGGCGAGGCGAGGATCCCGGTCACCGCGCTCGGCGAGGCGGAGGTGCTGGACCGGGAGGAGGCCCGCGCCTGGCGCACCTACAAGGCCGACACCCGCGCCTTCCTCCTGCTGCGCGCGTACATCCCCGGGGCGCTGCGCGTGCAGGTCACCGACCCGGACGACCCCACGCCGTACCTGTACCTGTCGACGCGGGACCCCGAGGGGCTGGCGGAGGCCCTGGAGAAGGCGCGGGCAGCGGCCGCGTGACCGCCTGATGCGGCTGTGCCCCGGTCCGGGCCACGGCTCCGGTGGCGGTCCGGAGCCGGGCTCCGCTGCGGTCCGGGAACCGGCCGCGGCTCCCGTCCCGGTCCGGACTGCGGCTCCCGTCCGGGGGCTGCGGCAGCCGTCGGGGTCAGGAACCGGGCCTGTCGGGGGCGTCCCCCATGTCCAGCGGGTCCGCCGGCCGGTCCAGGGGTGAGAGGGCGGGCAGCGCCTCCCAGGGCACCTGGACCTCGCGCAGGTCGGCGCGGATGCGCGCCGCCAGCTTTCCGGTCTCCCGCCGGTTCATGATCGCGCCGGCGGCCGCGCCCACCATGAAGGGCAGCAGGTTCGGCACGTCGCGCAGGGTCCGCTTCATGATCTGCTGACGCAGTCGGCGTCTCGTCCGGCCGCCCAGGGCCATGCCGATCGTCGACGGTCTCAGCACCTCGATCCCCCGCTCCCCCGACCAGGAGGACAGATACGCGGTGCTGCGGTCCTTCAGCTTTCCGGGGGGCCGCACCCCGTACACCTCGTGGAGTTCGGCGATCAGCTTCAGCTCGATCGCCGCCACCCCGATGATCTCGGCGGCCAGTTCCGTGGGCATCGCGGGCGGCACGGGCAGCATCGCCGCCGCCCCGACCCCGGCTCCGACCGCGGACGTCGCCCTGGACGCGCCCGCCACCAGCCTGTCCGCGAGCTGCTCGGGGCCCAGGCCCGGGAACTGCCCGCGCAGTGTGGCGAGGTCGCGCACGGGGACGCGCGGGGCGATCTCGATGACGCGCTCGGTGACGTACGCCAGTCCCGCTCTGACGCGGACGCCCTTGCGGGCCGCGTCCCGGACCCGGTCGCGGATCTCCGCGGCCCGGCCCGTCCGGGTGACGGGCGCGAGCCCCGGTGCGGGTGCGGCGCCTTCACCGCGCCCGGACACCGATGCGAGCGAGGCCGGTCCTGCCGTACCGGACGTACCGGATGGACGGGACGGGCCTCGCTCGTCGTCACGCGCGCCGTGGGAGCCGTCGGACGGCTCCGGGTCCGCCTTCCCGCGGGAAGAGCGGCGCTTCCAGGGAGGGGTCGAGCCAGTCACGGCCGACCCTGCCTCAGTCGCAGTCGCGGCAGATCGGCTGGCCGTTCTTCTCCCTGGCCAGCTGGCTGCGGTGGTGCACCAGGAAGCAGCTCATGCAGGTGAACTCGTCCTGCTGCTTGGGCAGCACCCGGACGGCCAGCTCCTCGTTGGAGAGGTCGGCGCCGGGAAGCTCCAGGCCTTCGGCGGCTTCAAATTCGTCGACGTCCACGGCGGAGGTCGACTTGTCGTTCCGACGGGCCTTCAGTTCTTCAAGGCTGTCGGAGTCGACGTCGTCGTCGGTCTTGCGTGGGGTGTCGTAGTCGGTTGCCATGTCGCTCTCCCCCTCTGGGTGTCTGCGGTGTCTCCAGCGCGTAACGCGTGAGAGGCCGGACTTGTGCCCGACCCGAGGCGGAGATTTTGCCTCACATCAAGGTCTGTTACTCAATCGACACCCAACCGGACCCCTCAAGAGTGATCGGCTTGGATGGCGATGGGGACCGTACACGGTCCGGATGCCACACTTCAAAGCGGTCCCACCGTGTACTTCCCGTGATGGGGACCCCTGAAAACCAGGAGTTTCCCGGCTTTCCGACCCCTCACATGATCACTGACCGTAGATGGCCGGAAAACCGCTCATGTGATCGATCACACAGGGCAGAGCGTCCCGCCTGCCCCGGAAATTCCGCGCGAAGCGAACACCGCCGTGCGTTGCGGCCTGGTCTCAGAGCGGCAGCGTGACCCGCATCACCAGCCCGCCGCCCTCGCGCGGCTGCGCCGAGATGTGGCCGCCGTGCGCACGCGCCACGGAGCGGGCGATGGACAGTCCGAGGCCCACCCCCTTGTCGCTGCCCGTGCGCTCGGTCCGCAGTCTGCGGAAGGGCTCGAAGAGGTTGTCGATCTCGTACGCCGGCACGACCGGCCCGGTGTTCGTGACGGTCAGCACCGCCTGGCCGTGCTGGACGTCGGTGGTGACCTCCACCCAGCCGCCCTCCTCTCCGCCCACGTTGTACCGCACGGCGTTCTGCACGAGGTTCAGCGCGATCCGCTCCAGCAGCACACCGTTGCCCTGGACGACGGCGGGTCCGCACTCGCCGCGGATCTCGACGGCCTTGGCCTCGGCCTCGGCGTGCACCTGGTCGACCGCCTGCGTGGCGACCTCGGCGAGGTCCACCGGCTTGCGCTCGACGATCTGGTTCTCACTGCGGGCGAGCAGCAGCAGCCCCTCCACGAGCTGCTCGCTGCGCTCGTTGGTGGCCAGCAGCGTCTTGCCGAGCTGCTGGAGCTCCACGGGCGCGTGCGGATCGGACAGGTGCACCTCGAGGAGCGTGCGGTTGATCGCCAGTGGCGTGCGCAGCTCGTGCGAGGCGTTGCCGACGAACCGCTGCTGCGCGGTGAAGGCCCGCTGCAGCCGCTCCAGCATCTCGTCGAAGGTGTCCGCCAGCTCCTTGAGCTCGTCGTCAGGGCCGTCCAGCTCGATCCGGCGGGACAGGTCCGAGCCGGCCACCGCACGGGCGGTGCGGGTGATGCGGCCGAGCGGGGACAGCACCCGGCCGGCCATGGCGTAGCCGAAGGCGAACGCGATCACGGCGAGGCCCAGCAGGGCCAGCAGCGAACGGCTGAGCAGGCTGTCCAGGGCGTGCTGGCGCTGCTGGTTCACGCACTGGTTCATCGCGTGGTTCAGCTCGGACGCGGTCGGCTGGAACGGGAAGTTGCAGGTGTCGCTGGCGACCTGACCGGAGATGATCTTGAAGGGCAGCTCGCTGCCCACGTTCAGCGCGTTCGCGGCGAGCAGGTAGATGATCGACAGCAGCAGGATGCCGGCGATCAGGAACATGCCGCCGTACAGCAGCGTCAGCCGTATCCGGATGGTCGGACGCAGCCACGGGAAGGGCGGCTCCGGCCTTCGGGGGTCCCAGGTGGGTTTCGGGGGCGCCTGGACGGGCGCGGGTGTCGCGGCCACGGCGGATCAGATCCGGTAGCCGGAGCCGGGCACGGTGACGATGACGGGCGGCTCGCCGAGCTTGCGGCGCAGGGTCATCACGGTGACGCGCACGACGTTGGTGAACGGGTCGGTGTTCTCGTCCCAGGCCTTCTCCAGGAGCTGCTCGGCCGAGACGACGGCCCCCTCGCTGCGCATCAGGACCTCCAGGACGGCGAACTCCTTCGGCGCGAGCTGGACCTCCCGGCCGTCGCGGAAGACCTCGCGGCGGTTGGGGTCGAGCTTGATGCCGGCGCGCTGGAGAACCGGCGGCAGGGGCATGCTGGTGCGCCGGCCGAGGGCGCGCACACGGGCGATCAGCTCGCTGAACGCGAACGGCTTCGGCAGGTAGTCGTCGGCGCCGATCTCCAGGCCCTCGACCCGGTCACTGACGTCGCCGGAGGCGGTGAGCATCAGCACCCGGGTGGGCAGGCCGAGCTCGACGATCTTGCGGCAGACGTCGTCGCCGTGCACGAGCGGGAGGTCGCGGTCGAGGACGACCACGTCGTAGTCGTTGACGCCGATGCGCTCCAGGGCGGCCGCACCGTCGTACACGACGTCGACGGCCATGGCCTCCCGGCGCAGTCCGGTGGCCACCGCATCGGCGAGCAGCTGCTCGTCCTCGACGACGAGTACGCGCACGTCGCTTGTCCTTCCTCTGTCCACCCGCGTAGCGCCGCTCGGGCGCGCGCGGGCAGGGGTCTTCGTGAGTGTGTGCCTCCATCCTGCCCTTTTCGGTCATAAGTCGGCTGTAAGCCGGGGCAGCGGCCACCGCGGGGCTGGTGCGACGCGGGGGAAGAACCGGGAAATGCCGAATTTTCTCGGTCGTGCGAGGTTTCCCCGGCATGCGGCGAGGGGAGGACGGCTTTACACCCCGCGATCACGCTCTGCATGTGCCGTACCACCATGCGGCACACCGCGTTCCGCTTTGCCGCAGAGTGGGCGTGGGTGTCCGGCACCGTCGCCGCCCGGCCGGGCAGCGCAGGGCACCTACTGGAGACGTGATCACCCTTCTCGACGGCACACCCCCGTGCCACCGACCCACCCGACCCACCCGACCCAGGACGAGGGGGCGCAGCATGGACGCATTCACCGCAGGACTTCTGCAGCGCATAAAGGCGACCGAGTCCGATCTCACGCGGGCTCGTGACGAGGGCGACGACTTCCTCGTCGAGGTGGAGCTGGCGGAGCTCGACGACCTGCGCCGCCTCGCCGCCGAACACGGCGTCGAAGTCGGCATGTCCGGCGTCTGATCCACCAGCGCTCACCGGCGGGACCCCGGCGAATCCAGCGCCGGGGTCCCGCCGTGCGTGCGGCCGGCTCACCTGCGGCCTGCCCCGGCTGCCCGGCCCGGAGGCCGCGGAGCGGGCCCGCCCGCCGCGCGCGGACCGCGGGCCGGGCAGGTCCACGCCGACGCCCCCGCAGGACGTGAGCTGCCCGCCGGGCGGTCGGCCCGCGTGTCGTCGGCCCCGGCGTGGACCGGGCGTCCGCCAGCCGGCGTCAGTCGCGCCCGGCGGCGGCAGTCGTGCCCGGCGTGTCAGTCGTGCCAGGCGCCGAGGTCCTCCAGGAGGGTCTGGAGCGGTTCGAAGACGCCCGGGGTCCCCGCGACCGTCAGGTCACGCGACGGGCGCTCTCCGGGGCGCCCACCGGTCAGCGCGCCCGCCTCCCGCGCGATCAGGTCGCCCGCCGCGTAGTCCCAGGGGTGCAGGCCCCGCTCGTAGAAGCCGTCGAGCCGGCCCGCCGCCACGTCGCACAGGTCGGCCGCGGCCGAACCGCTGCGCCGGATGTCGCGCACCCGCGGAATCAGATGCCGGGCCACCTCCGCCTGGTGGGCGCGCACCTCGGCCACGTAGTTGAACCCGGTCGAGACCAGGGCCTGGTCCAGGGGCGGGGCCGGGCGGCAGGCCAGCTTGCGCTCGCCCGCCCAGGCGCCGGTGGCCCACGCCCCGCGGCCGCGCACCGCGTGGAACGTCTCCGACCGCATCGGCACGGCCACCACGCCGACGACGGTCTCGCCGTCCTGCTCGGCCGCGACGGAGACGGCCCAGGTGGGCAGGCCGTAGAGGTAGTTCACCGTGCCGTCGAGCGGGTCGATCACCCAGCGGATCCCGCTGGTGCCCTCCGTGGCGGCGCCCTCCTCGCCGAGCAGGCCGTCGTCGGGGCGGCGGCCCCTGATCAGGTCGGTGATCAGCTTCTCGGCCGCGATGTCCATCTCGGTGACGACGTCGATGGGGCTGGACTTGGTGGCGGCCACCGCGAGATCGGCGGGGCGGCCGGTGCGCAGCAGCTCTCCGGCGCGGCGGGCCGCCTCCCGGGCGAGTTCGAGCAGTTCGGCGGTCAGGGCGTCGATCACGGGGCTCCTCACGCGTAGGGGCTGTCGGCTCCGGCGGCGGCCGGACGGGGGGCGCGCGCCGGGCAGCAGCCCACCGGGCAGACGTCGTGGCTCGCGCCGAGGGCGCCCAGGGCGCACGGCGTGACCCGCTGTCCGCGCTCGGCGGCGGCGCGCTCCAGGACGAGGTCGCGGATCGCGGCGGCGAACCGCGCGTCGGCGCCGACGGTGGCCGAGCGGCGCACCGGCAGGCCCAGCTCCCCGGCCTTGGCCCTGGCCTCCGTGTCGAGGTCGTACAGGACCTCCATGTGGTCCGAGACGAAGCCGATGGGGGCCATCACGACGGCGGGGGCACCGGCCGCGTGCCGCTCCTGGAGGTGGTCGCAGATGTCGGGCTCCAGCCACGGGATGTGCGGGGCGCCGGAACGGGACTGGTACACCAGCTGCCAGGGGTGGTCGACGCCGGTGCGCTCGCGGACGGCGTCGGCGACGAGCCGGGCCACGTCCAGGTGCTGGCGGACGTAGGCGCCGCCGTCGCCGTGGCCCTCGACGGGGCCGGAGGTGTCCGCGGCGGAGACCGGGATCGAGTGGGTGGTGAAGGCGATGTGCGCGCCGTCGCGGACGTCCTCGGGCAGATCGGCGAGGGACTCGATCACCCCGTCGACCATGGGCTCGACGAACCCGGGGTGGTTGAAGTAGTGGCGCAGCCTGTCGACCCTCGGCAGATCCAGGCCCTCGGCCTCGAGGGCGGCGAGCGCGTCGGCGAGGTTCTCGCGGTACTGCCGGCAGCCCGAGTAGGAGGCGTAGGCGCTGGTGGCCAGGACCAGGACGCGGCGGTGGCCGTCGCGGACCATCTCGCGCAGCGTGTCCGTCAGGTACGGCGCCCAGTTGCGA
Source organism: Streptomyces sp. NPDC003697 (assembly GCF_053587115.1). NCBI lineage: Bacteria > Bacillati > Actinomycetota > Actinomycetes > Kitasatosporales > Streptomycetaceae > Streptomyces > Streptomyces sp. NPDC003697. The sequence continues at coordinate 83,818 of NZ_JBSFNN010000010.1, read as the reverse complement.
TTGCCCCAGTAGACCGGCAGGTCCACGCCGTTGCCGGCGAAGTCCTTGCGGAGGGCGTCCAGCAGGGCGCGGTTCTGGGCGTTGATGGGGCTGACCCCGCCGAACAGGAAGTAGTGCTGCCCCACCTCCTTGAGCCGTTCCTTGGGGATGCCGCGTCCGCGTGTCACGTTCTCCAGGAACGGGACCACGTCGTCGGGCCCCTCGGGGCCGCCGAACGAGAGCAGGAGCAGGGCGTCGTAGGGGCTGACATCGAGCGCGTCTGGCATGTCTCGATCCTGCCACCCGGTACGGACAGCCGGGAAACGGCGGGGTGTCGGGGCGCGGCGGCGGACCTTTTCGCCGGTGCGTCGGTGGCCGTTGCGCCCGTAAGCTGTATCAGCCGCATTCACGCCTTACGAGCCCTCTGCGTCCGGCGCGCGCGATCCGTCGCGCCCGCGGGACGTGACCCACCGGAGATCCCGTGCCCAGCCCCTACCGCGCCCTGTTCGCCGCCCCCGGCTCCCTGGCCTTCTCCGCCGCGGGGTTCATCGGCCGGATGCCGCTGTCGATGATGGGCATCGGGGTGGTCACGATGATCTCCCGGCTCACCGGGCGCTACGGGCTGGCGGGCGCGTTGTCGGCCACCATCGCGCTGGCCGCCGCGCTGATCGGCCCGCAGACATCCCGGCTGGTGGACCGGCACGGGCAGCGCCGGGTGCTGCGGCCGGCGACGGCCGTCGCGCTCACCGCGTCGGCCGGGCTGCTGCTGGCCGTCCGTCTGGGGTGGCCGGACTGGTCGCTGTTCGCCTGCGCCGCCGGGATCGGCTCCGTGCCGAGCCTTGGCGCGATGGTCCGGGCCCGCTGGGCGGCCGTCTACCGGGGCACGCCGCAGCTGCACACCGCGCACTCGTTCGAGTCGGTGGTGGACGAGGCGTGCTTCATCGTCGGGCCGATCGTCTCGATCGGCCTGTCCACGGCCTGGTTCCCGGAGGCGGGGCCGCTGCTGGCCGCCTGCTGCCTCGCCGTGGGCGTGTTCTGGCTGACCACGCAGCGCGCCACGGAGCCCGCACCGCACCCGCACGAGCACCACGGCGGCGGTTCCGCCCTGCGCTCGCGGGGCCTGCGGGTGCTGGTGGCCACGTTCGCGGCGACCGGGGCGATCTTCGGCGCGGTCGACGTGGTCACCGTGGCCTTCGCCGACGAGCAGGGGCACCAGGGCGCCGCGAGCGTCGTGCTCGCCGTCTACGCGGCGGGCTCCTGCCTGGCGGGCGTCGTCTTCGGGCTGCTGCGGCCGGTGGGCGCGCCCGCGCGCCGCTGGCTGCTGGGCGTGTGTGCGATGGCCGTGAGTATGATCCCCCTCCTACTGGTCGGGAACCTGCCGTTTCTGGCCGTGGCGCTGTTCGTAGCGGGTCTGTCCGTCGCGCCCACGATGGTGACGACGATGTCCCTCATCGAAGAGCACGTACCACGCGCGTACCTGACCGAGGGCATGACCTGGGTGAGCACCGGGCTCGCGGTCGGGGTGGCGCTCGGCTCCTCCGTGGCCGGCTGGGTGATCGACGCCGCCGGTGCGCGGGCCGGGTACGGGGTTCCGGCGGTGTCCGGGGCCGTCGCGGTCGCGGTCGGTTTCCTCGGGTACCGCCGGCTCAGCAGGCCGGCCACGGGTCGGGGAGGCTCCGTTGGGCAGCACGGCGAGCGCGAGGAACGGCACGTGGCGTAACTGGGGCGGCAACGTCGTGGCGCGGCCCGCGCGGCAGGTCACGCCGGCCTCGGTCGAGGAACTGTCCGCCGCCGTCCGCCGGGCGGCGGAGGACGGCCTGCGGGTGAAGCCCGTGGGAACGGGGCACTCCTTCACGTCGATCGCCGCGACGGACGGTGTGCTGATCCGCCCCGACCTGCTGACCGGGATACGCCACGTCGACCGCGCCGCCATGACGGTCACGGTCGAGGCCGGCACCCCGCTCAGACGGCTCAATGTCGCCCTGGCGCGCGAGGGCCTCTCGCTGACCAACATGGGCGACATCATGGAGCAGACGGTGTCCGGGGCGACCGGCACCGGAACCCACGGCACGGGCCGGGAGTCGGCTTCGATCGCCGCGCAGATCAAGGGCCTGGAGCTGGTGACGGCGGACGGTTCGGTGCTCACCTGCTCGGAGAAGGAGAACCGGGACGTCTTCGCGGCCGCCCGCGTCGGGCTGGGCGCGCTGGGCGTCGTCACGGCCATCACGTTCGCCGTGGAGCCGCTCTTCCTGCTGACGGCCCGCGAGGAGCCGATGCCTCTCGACCGGGTCCTCGCCGAGTTCGACCAACTGTGGGCGGAGAACGAGCACTTCGAGTTCTACTGGTTCCCGCACACCGGCAACACCAACACCAAGCGCAACAACCGCAGCGCCGGCCCCGCGCGGCCGGTGGGGCGGCTGGCCGGCTGGTTCGAGGACGAGTTCCTCTCCAACAGCGTCTTCCGGGCGGCCAACTGGGCCGGCCGCGCGGTGCCCGCCGTCATCCCGGCGATCGCCCAGGTCTCCAGCCGCGCCCTGTCCGCCCGCACGTACACCGACATCCCCTACAAGGTGTTCACCTCGGCGCGCCGGGTGCGCTTCGTGGAGATGGAGTACGCCGTGCCGCGCGCCGCGCTGGCCGAGACGCTGCGTGAACTGAAGGCGACGGTCGACCGGTCGGGCCTGAGGGTGAGCTTCCCGGTGGAGGTGCGCACCGCGCCGGCCGACGACATCACCCTGTCCACCGCCTCCGGCCGCGAGAGCGCCTACGTCGCCGTCCACATGTTCCGGGGCACCCCGTACCAGCGGTATTTCACCGCCGCCGAGCGGGTGTTCACCGCGCACGAGGGCCGGCCGCACTGGGGCAAGCTGCACACGCGGGACGCGGAGTACCTCGAAGGGGTGTATCCCCGCTTCGGGGAGTTCGCCGCGCTGCGCGACCGCCTCGACCCGGACCGGCGGTTCCAGAACGACCACCTGCGCCGGGTGCTGGGGGCGTAGCGGACGCTCCGGGGTCGGGCACCGGGTACATGCCCGGCAGTTTCCGGCCTCCCCGCCACTCGTGAACACACCTGGTCAGGACGCCACTTGACCGACCCATCGGGCAACCGGTCGAGGTCCGGGCGAAACCGTCACTTCGGGATTGCTGCGGGTATGCGGAGTACGTCAGGTTCCCGGCCGATAAAACCGGCCATGGGCGGCCAAGTCCCGCCCCATTCGAGACGCGGGCGGCGCGCCAATCCACGCAGGTGGCCCGAATGGAGTACTGTGGCGAGCCCTGGGTACGGTCTCCCACCAGGGCGTCCGGACCTCACTGGACCCCACCGGGAGGGAGCTGGTTGCACAGGGTGACGCAGTTGGTCACTTAGCGTTGTGAACAGGTAACCGTGCCATAACGGCGGTCCAGGGCCCGTGCCCGACACGCCGGGCAACTCGGCAAGGTTGTGGCAGGCTGCACCCGGGCAGGCCACACTCGACTAGCGGAAGCAGCGACGCACGTGACGTCGGCAGGCACCACCCGGGAGGTCCCCATGCCCGAACTGCGTGTCGTGGCCGTCTCCAATGACGGCACACGGCTGGTGCTGAAGGCTGCGGACAGCACGGAGTACACGCTTCCGATCGACGAACGGCTCCGCGCCGCCGTGCGCGGCGACCGTCCCCGCCTCGGCCAGATCGAGATCGAGGTGGAGAGCCACCTCCGCCCCCGCGACATCCAGGCGCGTATACGAGCCGGTGCCACCGCGGAAGAGGTCGCCCAGCTCGCCGGCATCCCCGTCGACCGGGTACGGCGCTTCGAGGGCCCGGTCCTGGCCGAGCGCGCCTTCATGGCCGAGCGCGCCCGCAAGACGCCCGTGCGCCGCCCCGGTGAGAACTCCGGCCCCCTGCTCGGCGAGGCCGTGCAGGAGCGGCTGCTGCTGCGCGGCGCCGACAAGGACACCGTCCAGTGGGACTCCTGGCGCCGTGACGACGGCACGTGGGAGGTCATGCTGGTCTACCGCGTCGCGGGCGAGCCCCACTCGGCGAGCTGGACGTACGACCCGCCCCGCAGGCTCGTGCAGGCGGTCGACGACGAGGCGCGCGCCCTGATCGGCGAGTCCGACGACCTCGGCGCGCCGGAGCCGAGCTTCCCGTTCGTGCCGCGCATCGCCCGTCTGCCGCGGGAGCGGTCCTTCGACCGGGACCGGCCGGCGATCCTGCCCGCCCAGGCGCCCGAACCGGCCGAGGAGAGCACGGGCGAACGGGACTCGCTGACCAGCCTGCTGGAGGCGGTGCCCAGCTTCCGGGGCGACATGGTGGTGCCGGAGCGGGTGTCCGAGCCCGACGACGAACCCGCCGACGAGGCGGTCGAGGAGGAGCCTCCGGCGCCCGCGGCCTCCGCCGGGTCGGCGTACGCGGACGTCCTCATGCCGCGCTCCGTCGGCAGCCACCGGGACCGTCTCATCGGTGCCACCGACCGCCAGGCCGAGGCGGACGGCGTCCGCCCGGGCCGCCGGGCGGCGGTCCCGAGCTGGGACGAGATCGTCTTCGGCACGCGCCGCAAGAAGCAGGAGTAGCCCCGGGCCGCCGGGGGCCTACGAGCAGCAGGCCCGCGGACGCTGACGCCGCAAAGCCACCAGGGCCGCCCTCGTGAGGGGCGGCCCTGCGTGCGCGGGCCGGCGGCACGGGGGCCGGCTCACGGAAGCGGCCGGCTACTGCGGGTCGGGGCCCGCCGCGACCGGGCGGGCCGGATCCGAGACCCACTCCGACCAGGAGCCGGCGTACAGCGCCGCCGGAATGCCCGCGACCGCCAGCGCCAGCACCTCGTGCGCGGCGGAGACGCCCGAGCCGCAGTAGACGCCGACGTCCCGGCCGCCGTCCGCTCCCAGCGCCTCGAACCGCGCGCGCAGCTGCTCCGCGGACAGGAACCGCCCGTCGGGCCCCACGTTCTCGGTGGTGGGCGCCGACACCGCCCCCGGGATGTGACCGCCCACCGGGTCGATCGGCTCGACCTCGCCCCGGTACCGCTCCCCCGCCCGGGCGTCGAACAGCAGCCCGGAGCGGGCCAGCGCGCCGGCCGCGTCGGCGTCGAGCAGCGGCAGATCGCCCGGCGCCGGGGAGAAGTCGCCCTCGGCGGGCTCGGGCACGGCCGTCTCCAGCGGCCCGTCCCACGCCGTCAACCCTCCGTCCAGAACCCTCACGTCCGGGTGACCCGCCCAGCGCAGCAGCCACCAGGCGCGAGCCGCCGCCCAGCCCTGCCCCCCGTCGTACACGATGACCGGCCGTCCGGACGACACCCCGGCCCGGCGCATCGCGGCGCCGAACTCGCCGACGTCGGGCAGCGGGTGCCGGCCGCCCGCCCCCGGCGGCGCAGCCAGCTCACGGTCCAGGTCGACGTAGACGGCGCCGGGGAGGTGCCCTGCCCGGTAGGCGGCACGCCCGTCGAAGGGCGGCTCGCCGGCCGCCCTGGCCACACTGAGCTGCCAGCGGACGTCGAGCAGCACCGGCGGGTTCGGTCCCGCGAGCTCACTGGCCAGGTCCGCTGCGGAGATGATGGCGTTCATGGCGACCATCCTCGCGCACGGGGTGGCCGCGCCGCCCGCGTCCGGCTACTCTGCTCGGCCGGACACGTCCGATCACGAGGTGTACCGGCTCGGCCACATGCCGTACAGGCGGCCGCATCCGCCGGTCAGCGCGCGGACACGAGCAGGACGCGCCACACCGGGCCCCGCCGGGCAGACGACCGCCCCCGGGGCGCGCCCGGCGCGCGCCCTCACCGGTGGTGCGGGTACCGGCTCATGGGCAGGGAAGCGGAAGCGACGCGGCCGCCACGAGGGGCCGGGGAAAGAGTGACGATGACCGAGGCAGCTCAGCCGCGCGACTCCAGCGACGGGGCACCCGCCCGGTACGCGCCCGGCGCACCCTGCTGGGTGAGCCTGATGGTCCGCGACCCGGTGTCAACACAGGCCTTCTACGGGGCACTCTTCGGCTGGGAGTTCGAGCCGGGTCCCCGGCAGTTCGGGCCCTCGGTGCGGGCCCTGCTCGGCGGCCGGGACGTCGCGGGCGTCGGCCGGCTGTCGCCCGACCGCCCGCTGCCCGTGGCCTGGACGCCGTATTTCGCCTCCGACGACGTGGACCTGACGGCCGAGCGGGTGCGGTCGTGCGGCGGGACGATCGGGGTGGGGCCGCTCCGCGCGGCCGGCGCCGGACGTCTGGCGATCGCCTGCGACCCGTCGGGCGCCGTCTTCGGCATCCGACAGGCGGCGGACCGGGCCGCGACCGTCACCGGGGTGGCCGGCTCCCCCGCCCGGCACGAGCTGCTGACCTACGAGGCCGCCGGCGTCGCCGCGTTCTACGCGACCGTGTTCGGCCTGGAGAAGGGGCCGGCCGGCTCGGCCGGTGACGGGCAGGTGGATCCGGCCGGTGACGGGCAGGCGGCCCTGTCCCTGAGCGGCCGCCCGGTCGCCGAGGTCCACGGCCTGGGCCGCGCCCTGCCCGGGGAGCTGGGCCCGCACTGGCTGACCTACTTCGAGGTGGCCGACCTGGACGACGTGCTGGAACGTCTCGCCCGCCTCGGCGGCCGGGTCCTCGTCCCGGCCCACGACGGGGCCCACGGCCGCGTGGCCCAGGTGACGGACCCGGACGGCACGCGGTTCGCGCTGCTCCAGCGCCCACGCTGACGTCCGGGGCTCCGGTGGCGACCAGCCGTTGAAGTGGCCGGCGGGCACGCGTGCGACCGTGGGTGCGGGACGCACGGACGTACGCCGTGACCTCAGGAGCCGGTCCGCTTCTCGATCCGCTCCAGGGCCTGCCCCAGGTACTGAGCGAAGCGCGGGTAGTTCTCGCTCATCGGGAAGTGGCCGATCTCCTTCATCTCGATGAACTCCGCTCCGCGGATGGCCTCCGCGGTCCGGCGCCCGTCCTCGGGGGTGGTGAGGTAGTCGTACTCGCCGGTCAGCATGATCACGGGGCACCGGTCGCCGTCGATGTCGGCCAGCCGGTCCCTCAGATCGTGGTCGACCGAGTAGAAGTACAGGTCGCCCTTGAACGCCTCCGATCCCTGGGTGTAGTAGAACCAATTGGCCCAGCGGTCCTGCTCCGGGGACTGCGGTGCCATGAGGTCCCACACGCCGCTGGCGCACACCTGGGCGGCGTTGGCGTGGGGATGCTGCCACCAGTCGAGGTAGAAGCCGGGTGAGTAGTCCGCGCCCTCGACCGGGATCACCGCTTTGAACCGGTCCGGGTGCCGCAGGGCGAGTTGCAGGGCCACGTTCCCCCCGAACGACGACCCCATGAAGATCGGGTCCTGCAGTTCGAGGGCGTCGCAGAAGGTGACGATGAAGGACATGAAGTGGTCCGCGGTGAGCCGGTACTCCTCCTTCCACCACTCCTGGTTCCACGGCGGGTCCGACTTGCCGTGCCGGGCGAGGTCGTAGGCGATCACCCGGTACCGGCCGGTGATCTCCTCGTCCTCCAGGAGGTCCCGCCACTGGTGGTTGTGGCAGCCCGCGGTGTGCTGGCACACCAGAGGCGTGCCCTGCCCGTTCTCCAGGTAGAACACCCTGTACTGCGCGTCCTCCACGTCGATGGTGACGTAGTGGCCGGTGACCGGTGAGATCCTGCCGCTGACCATGGCGAGCTCCTATGTCTCACGAGAGGATGGAGCGGGCCCGGCCTCGTCCGCCGGCCCGAGGGGGCCCGTGACGCGCAGCAGCTCCAGCTGCCGGGTCACGCAGCGCAGGTTCTGCATGAGCACGAGCAGGTCGCCCTCCAGGCGCATGCCCCGCCGGAACGTGGCCGCCCAGATGCCGTGGCACATCGGCGGAGGCGTCTCCTGGCAGAAGCCCTGCCATGTCTCCGCGTCCGCGCGGATCGCGAAGTCGTAGGCCGCCAACGGCTCGGGGTCGGTGATCAGTTCCTCCACCTTTCCCCTGTGCATCCGCACGAGGAACCGGTGGCGGTCCATGTCCAGCAGGAAACTGCACGAGTAGTACCTGCCGTGGGCCTGCAGTTCCGGATCGTCGTCGCTCAGCCGGCGGAACTCCTCCACCGCGCCGGTCGTCGTCGCTGATGTCATGTGCCACCTCGAGACGTGTCGCCGCTGCCGTGCGCCGGGACGTCGCACCGGCACGGTGACCGGCCGGTCGCCGGCCGGCGCGGCCGGCGACCACTTCCCGGCCTCGCTCCTTCCAGCCTGCGCATCCTGTCGGCCGCCTGCAATCCGGGTGCGGACCCGCACCGGAGCCGTCGTACGACGGCAGTGACGACGCCGGGCCTCCTCGCCTCGGGTGAGCGGGGTTGCGGCTCACGGCCGGGGAGGCGTGGGGAGCGCGTACTCGGCCCAGACCGTCTTGCCCGGTCCGTCCGGGCGCGCGTGCCAGGACCAGCGGGTGGCGAAATGCGACACCAGGAGCAGCCCGCGGCCGGCCTCCTCGGTGCCGGCGACGTTCTCCGGAACCGCGGTACGGCGGGGAAGGCGTTCGGTGCGGGTGTCGGTGACCTCGACGCGGACGGTACGGCCGCCGGGGACGGCGTGGAGGCGGAGGTGGAAGTCCCGGCCGGGGACGTGACCGTGTTGTACGGCGTTCGCGGCGAGCTCGGCGACGATCAGGACGATCGCGTCGTGCGGGTCGGTGCCGTACGGGATGCCCCACGCGTCCAGGCGAACGGCCGCCAGACGGCGGGCGAGGCGGGCTCCGCGGGGCGTGGAGGTGAAGCGCATCGAGAAGTCGCGGTCCGGCTCGGGGGCCGGAGCGGGGGCGAGGGCGGCGCTCAAGGAGGCGTCGGGCGTGGCGGGTCGGACGTCGCCGGCGGGACGGGCGGGAGGGACGGGTCGGGTCGTCATACCGTCCACGGTGCCCGCCGATCACACAGCGTGACCACCGGTGACGCGGTGACACGGAGCCGTTGTACGCGGGGTGTCCGCACGCGTACGTGCCGCGGACCGTGACGGCGTCCCTCGCCGGGGCGTCGGGGCGAGGAGGCGGTGACGACCGGCATGGCGATGCGCGAGGGCGCCCGGGCGGGGGCCGAGGCAGCTCCGGGAGGGCGTGGGAACGACGGTGCGGGGAGGGTCCTGGCCGGATCGAAACGGCAGGCGCCGAACCCGCAGCGAAGGCCGGAACCAGCTGACCGTCCGCGTGGTGATGGAGCGCATCACCGACCGGGAACGCGAGGTGCTCACCCTGGTCGGCAGGGGCCTGTCCGACGCCGAGATCGCGGGCGAGCTCCCGGGGCTGCGCCCTCGCGCTTCGTGGCTCTACTCGCCATCTCGGCGACTGCTCATTCGCTGGCAGTGAGGAAACTCGCCAGGGCCGCGGTGAGTTCGGCCGGGCTGTCCTCTTGGACCAGGTGGCCGGCACCGGGTAGCAGATGCAGCTTGGCCGCCGGGATACGGGATGCCAACTCGTGCGCCTCGGCCACGGGGATCCACCCGTCGTCTTCTCCCCAGTACACCAGCACGGGGAGGGCGATGGACGCGTACCGTCCTTGGATCTCATCGGTGAAGCGCTGGTCGGCCTGCGCTATCTGCCGGTAGAAGGCATGCCGGCCGTCATCACCGAGCCAGGGTTCGACAAGGCGGTCGAGGATCGCCGGGTGGAGCCCCGGGCTGCTCGCCGAGCTGATGTATTCGCGCACGAGTGCGCGGTGCAGGTTGTGCGGCAGCTGCTCGAAGACCTGTCCAGCAGTTCGGTGAAGATCCTGCCCTGAGCTGCCAGTGAGACGTCCTGCCCGTCGAACTTTGCCGAAGCACCATAGCCAGGCATGTCCCAGACGAACCGCTGGTGATGCGTGGTGAGCGCGCGGGCGACACCGCGCCAGACGTAGGAGGAGAAGGGAGTGCCGTGCAGCAGCACCACCGGCACGGCAGCCGGATCACCGAATCGGTCCCAGCGCACCTCGCCCGAGGAGCAGCCTCAGCCGATCCGCAGAAGCCGGGAGGATCTCAGGCACTCGTGCGCCGTATGTGCAGGTGGCCATCGCGGGGGAAGGAGGGCGGAGCCGCGGGCAGGACGGCGTGGAAGTCGTAGCGGCTCTTCTGCGCCACCCGGCACGATGCCAGGTTGTCCACCTGGTGCAGGAGTTCGAGACGCTCCAGCCCGTCGGCTTCGAAGGCGTCGAAGGCCCAGCCGGTGAGTGCCTCCAGAGCGCGGGAGGCCACTCCCCGCCCGCGAGCGTGCGCCGCGGTCCAGTAGCCCACTTCGGCCGCCGGTTTGCCGGAGGCGACTTCCTTGAGGACCACATTGCCCACCAACTGTTCGCGAACTGAACCGGGTTGTGCCTCAAGAACGGCGAAGGCGAACCGGTCCCCGGCTGCCCAGCCCTGCTGCTGAGCCTGCACCCAGCGCGCCCCGTCGGCATCGTTGTCCACCGCAGAGTTCGCCCACTGGCGCAGTGCGGGATCCCGGCTCACCTCGACCAATGCGGCGACGTCCTCCATACGCCAGGGGCGAAGAACGAGAGCGGGAGAGACCAGCGACGCGGTCACCTGAAGTACGACCGGGGCACTCATCGACCGATCATATGCGGCGGCGTTTTCAACCGACGCCGGCCGTGTTCGCCCCATGCCGCCTTGCGATCGGCCCGTCATTGCTGTGTCCGGACGCGCAGAGCCTTGACGGACCAATCGAACACTGGAGCCAGACTCTCCGGGGCCGGCCAGCCGTTGACCACTGCGAGCAGCTGGAGGTATCGCTCCCTGCGTGGGTCGTTCACGCTCTCCAGCCGAGTCGCCAGCCGGCGGCGAAGCTCGACATCGTCGGGGCGGCCGAGGAGGTGCGCGTAGTGCGCCGTGAACTCCGCGACGATCGGATCGGCCTGGGGTGAGGCCGGGTCGATGCCTGCGGTCAGGGCCGGGCCGGCCTGGTCACGGACGGCTGCGGCGATGTCGCGGCGCGGGCCCGTCATGTCGCTTCGGGTCCGCTCGGCTGCCTGGTCCTTGGCCATCCGCCGCATGACGGCGCGGAAACCCGGGTCCAGGGACATTTCGGCCAGCTCCACCCACGCCTGGACCTGCTCTGCCTCCGGGTTGTCGGGCAACTCGGGGGTCATCGAGCGCATGACCCCAGCGAATGCGGGGTCAAGACCGCCGAAGACGGCGTCGAGGAAATCGCCGATCAGACGTCTGCGTTCGTCCTCGGAAAGCTGGGCCAGCCGGTGCATGAGTTCCGTCTCCTCAGGTGTGGACCCGCGCTCGGCCACCGCCGTCAGCACCGCGCGCCGCAGGCGCAGGACGCGGATCTGCACCGCCAGTGCTTCGGCGTGCGCTGCGGCGACCTCGGGAAGCGAGAGCTCGCAGTCCACGACCTTGCGGATCGTGGGAAGGTCCAGTCCCAGCTCGCGCAGGGTCCGCACAAGGTCCAGGCGTGCGACGGCGTCGATGCTGTAGAGGCGGTAGCCGGCCGGGCTGCGGTCCGTCGGCGCCACGATTCCGCGATCGGAGTAGAACCGGATGGTCTTGACCGTGAGACCGGTCCGTCGAGCGAGTTCACCGATCGAGTAGAGCGTGTCGCCGTCCATGCCCCCACCTTTGTGTCTCCCCCTAGGGGAGACACAAGTCCCTTCGCCTGCCGGCAGGCAACCACTCCTCATTCACGAGTCTGGCCAATTCCTCGCCTCCGGGCGGGCTGAAACCGAGAGGAGGCGGGGGCCGGCGGTGCCACCCCGGCACGGTTCAGGGGTTGAGATCGATGACTCGTAGGGACTGCCCCTTCCACACGTCGGGGGCCGTGGTGGCGACCACGGCCCCCTCGGGCCGTTCCGCGGTCGGCGCGGTGGCGTGTCGCGTGTGGGCGGGGGCCCAGGACGTCTCGCCCGCTACGGCGAGCACGGCCGGCAGATCCAGGTCGAGCACCGTGATGCCGGGCAGCGCGGCGAGACGCTCCGCCGTACCGGGCCGCTTACGGTCCGCCTCGACCAGCGCACACGCGGGGGCGTAGAGAAACCAGCCCGGCTCCGCGTGCGCACGGTGGATCAGGCGTGAGGCGAGCACGTTGCCCCTGCCTGCCGCCACCATGGCCGTCTCGTCCAGGACGACGTGCAGAGCCTCGGTCACCTTGCCCCCGCCTCGCCGAGCCGCCGGTCCAGCTCTGCGTCCAGCGCCGCCTGTTCGTCTTCGCTCGGGTCGTAGCCGTTCCACTTGCGCAGGGCTGTGCGCGCCTGTTCGGCGCGGACTGCGCGCTCCTCCGGCGTGAGCAGCGTCTCGGCGAGATGGGACAGATAGCCCCGCAGGGACATTCCTTCGGAGGACGCTATCCGGGCGAGCCGGTCACGGGCTTCGACGGGGATGCGGATGTTGGCGTCGGACATGCGGACCTCCTCAGTCGACTCTCGAGAACATGGGTACGGGTACGTACCCATCCACCCCGCTCTGAGCGACCCGGGTGAGTTCATCATGCCGACCACTGTCCCGGCGGTCGCACGAGGTGACCAGCGGTCACGCGGTGACAGGCCCGGGTTGTACGAGCGCCGGCCGCGCGCGTCGGAGCCGCGTGCCGTAACGGCATCCGCACCGGGGGCGTTGGGGCAGGGAGGCGGTGATGCACATGAAGGAGCGCCAGGGCGCGGAGGCGGTCGCCGAGGTGACGTCGGGCGAGGGTGAGGGCGGCGGCGCGGGCGCGGTGGTGAGCCTCGGAGACGGGTGGGACACCGACGACCGGTCCTCTGCCGGGCGGCGCCCCGAGGACGAGGCCGGGCGGGGTGTCGTGGCCGCGTTCGGGCAGACCATGAAGACGCTGCGGGTGCGGGAAGGTCTGGAGCGCGAGGAGTTCGGCCGGCGGCTCGGGTACTCGGCGTCCACGATCGCCTCGTTCGAGCAGGGGCGACGGATTCCGTCGCCCAGGACGATCGAGCGGGCCGATGAGGTGCTGGGGGCGGGCGGGTTGCTGTGCCTGTGGAAGGAGCAGGTGGAGCGGGCCCAGTATCCGGTGTTCTTCCAGGGGATGGCGGCGCTGGAGAAGGAGGCCGTTGAGCTCGTCTCGTACAGCATGCCGGTGCTGAACGGCCTCCTCCAGACCGAGGAGTACATGAGGGCGCTGCTTGCCATGCGGCGTCCTCCCCTGGACGAGGAGACCATCGAGCAGCGGGTGGCGGCGCGACTGGTCCGGCAGGACATCTTCGACCGTCAGCCCGCTCCGTTTCTCAGTTTCGTACTGGACGAGTCACTCCTGCGGCGTCCGTACGGAGGCAAGGCGGTGCTGCGTGGGCAGCTGGAGCACCTGCTCTTGATCGGCCAGAAGCGCAATGTCGAGATCCAGGTCATGCCGCTCGACCGTGAGGACAACGCCGGCGTCAACGGACCGTTCACCGTCGTCACGCGCAAGGACGGCAAGAAGTTCGTGTACGCCGAGGCGCGGGGAATCGGCTCCCTGCAGACCGACCCGGAGCAAGGGGTTCTAGCCGCCGCACTCTATGGGATTATCCGATCACAGGCTCTCAGTCCGCGAGAGTCAACGGAGTTCATCGAAGGGTTGCTGGGATCGCCATGAATAACGCTGAGTCCTCGACCGTCGTCTCCGGCCGGCTCGCCTGGTTCAAGAGCAGCTACAGCGGAACTGAGGGCGGCGAGTGCGTGGAAGTCGCCGCCGCCACGGCAGTTGTGCACGTCCGGGACTCGAAGGTTGCCACCGGTCCACTGCTCACGGTCTCCCGTGAGGCATGGGCCGGGTTCGTCGCGCTGGCCTCGGCGGAGTCGCGCGTCTGACGCTCGTCCGGGCGGGCCCGTCCGGTTGGCCGAGACCGTCCGGCGGACGGTTGTCCGGGGCTATGGTGCTGACCATGGGGCTGGGACAGCCGCCCGGGGGCGGGCAGGACCTTCACGACGAGGATGAGTACCGGCAACCGGGGCGGCCGGGGTCACCCAGCGGCGGGAAGCGGGCGAAGGCCGCCGCGGTCGCCTCGTTCACGACCGTGGTCGTGGCCGCCTGCGTCACCGGCGTCCTGCTCCTGCGCGGCGGTGAGGTCGACGCCGCCGGCGGCGGGAGCACGACGGCGACGGCGAGCGCCTCGGGCAGCGTGACCGCGACGGCCCCGGCGTCCGGCGGCCCGCAGACCGGCACGTTGGGCAGGCCGACCGTCCCGGGCTGGAAGGTCGTCGTCAACCCCAAGTGGGGCACGATCTTCGACGTGCCCCCGGACTGGGACGTCCAGTCGCCGGAGGGGATGCTGGGCTTCGACGACGACTCGCTCGACTACGGCGACCTCGACAACTGGGGCAAGGTCGTCATCGTCATGAGCGCACCGGCGTTCCTGCGGGACAACTGGTGCCTGTCCGACAGGAACAAGGACGGGCGGATGGACGGCACCCTGCTGGCGGCGGCGGGCACCAAGGGCGCCCAGGGCGCCAAAAGCACCGGCGACACCGCCCTGGCCCAGTCGGAGCGATGGGTGTACGGCGGTTACACGCAGCCGGACACGAAGAGCATCGTCACCGACCGCACGGCGAGGCCGTACACGACCCGCTCCGGCGTCAAGGGCAGCATCGCCTGGGCCCGGTCCAGGAACACGCCCCGGAAGGACAGGTGCGCGACCGACGGCAAGGCCCTCACGTTCGGCTTCAGGAACCTCTCGGGCGACTTCGTCGCATGGAGCCTGTTCAGCGCCACGGGGGTGAAGGACGAGGTGCCGGACGCGACGGCCATGAGGATCCTCAGCACGGTGCGCCTCCTCTGACAACCGGCACCGTCCTGGTCGGGCAGCCCAACTCCCCTTCCATGAGCGCCCTTTCGGGCCGCCGCCCCTGCCTGGGGCGGTGCGGCGGTGAGTACAGTGGGACGGGCGACGACGGGGGCGGACGGACATGGCGTGGCAGACGGACTCCGGCGACGGGCCGCACATCGTCAACACCGCGGTCGACTGCACGGCCGAGTACCTGATCCAGATCGGGGTCCTCCAGGGCGACCTCAATCTGACCCTGCGTACGCAACCGCCGCCGCCCGACGACGACGCTCCGTTGGCCGCGGTCGAGCGGAGGCTCGCGCGCAGTCTCCTGCACCGGTGGCGGGCCGAGGCCGACGCCTGGGACATGACCGACCCCGAGCCGCTGCCTGTGCGCTGGACGGCCAGCCGGCGCGTGGCGTCCGCCGGGGAGCACGTGCCCGCGGGGTCCGGGACCGACACCATCGCCGGGACCTTCCTCGGGCTGCGGCCCCGGCGGCGGCTGGTCGTGCTGGGCGCCGCCGGGTCCGGCAAGACCGTGCTGTCCGTGCTGCTCACCCTCGAACTCCTCGCCCGCCGGCTCACCCAGGGCGAGGACGACGTGCCGGTCCCGCTCGTGCTGTCGCTGGAGTCCTGGGACACCCGGCGGCAGCCGCTCACCGAGTGGCTGGTGGACCGGCTGCGCCAGGACCACCCCGGTCTGCCGCCCGTGGACGGCGTCCACCCGGCCCGCCGGCTCGTCCTGGAGCGGCGGGTGCTGCCCGTCCTGGACGGGCTGGACGAACTGCCGGAGCACCGCCGCGCCGAGATCCTCGACGCGCTCAACGCCGGTCTGGGCGGCTCGGGGGACGCGGTGCTGGTGTCCCGCACGGCCGAGTACGAGCGCCTCGACCGGGAGGGCCTCGGGCTGCGGCACGCTACGGTGATCGAGTCGCTGCCGTTGCGCCCCGACGAGGTGGCGGACTACCTCCGCAGGGCCCGGCCCCCGGCCCGCGCCACGGTCTGGGCCCGCCTGCTGGAGACCCTCCGCAACGAGCCGTCCGCACCGGTCTCCTGGGCCCTGACCAGTCCGCTGATGGTGTGGCTGGTACGCCGGTCCTACGAGCGGCATCCGGCGGATCCGGGTGAGCTGGTGGACCGGCGGCGGTTGCCGGACCGGGAGTCCGTGGAAGCGCACCTGCTCGACCGGATCGTGCCCGCCGCGTTCCCGCCACGGCCGCCGGACCCCGCCCGGCTGCACCCGCCGCGCACCTGGGACGCCGAACGGGCCGGTGCCTGGCTGTCGCACCTGGCGCTGCTGCTGAGCCGTCGCGAGGAGTCCGAGCTGGCCTGGTGGCGGCTGTACTCGGCGCCGCTGCCCCGGCTGCTGACCCTGCCCGCGCTGCTCGCGGCGGGCATCCTGCTCTCCGTCGTCATCAAGGCCGGTATGTCGGCCTTCGCCCGGGACGCCGTGCTGGGCGACCTCAGCGTGACGATGTACGTGACCGGTGGGACCATTTTCGCCGGCATCGCGCGGCAGGCGACCGCGATCTGGTTCGGGCAGCGGTTCACCGAACCGCGCCGCAGCGCGAACCCGCTGCTGTTCGTCCACGCCCTGCGCTCCCTCGACCAGCACGCGCGTGTGGGCCCGCTGGTCCGCCTCGCGGTCCTCGCGGGCGGTCCCGCCCTGGTCGTGCTCATGCTGTGCCTGTACGTCCTCGTGACGCCGGACCCCACACTGGTCTGGTTCTCCGTCGGCGGCGTGCTGCCCGTCCTGCTGATGATCGTGTACGCGGCTCCCGCCGACACCGTGGACGCCGCCACCCCGGACGAACTCCTGCACGGCGAGCGGGGCGCGCTGGTCACGACGCTGACGCTGGTGGCCCCGCTGATCGGGGCCGGAGCGGGCGCCTTCTTCTGGCTCGGCGGCGGAAGCGGCGGCTGGGGCGCGGCCGTCGGCGCCTGGGCGGGCGCCTCCTCGGTGCTGGTGCTGCTCAGTCCGTGGAGCCGCTGGATCCTCGCCAAGTGCTCCCTCGCGGCGGCGGGCCGGGTGCCGTGGCAGCTGATGACGTTCCTCGGGGACGCGCGCACGGCGGGCCTGCTGCAACGGTCGGGAGGGACCTACCGCTTCCGCAACCGCCGGCTCCAGGACCACCTCGCGGGCTCGCCCGCCGCGCAACGGCACGCTCCGCGGCGGGGAACGGCCCCGCCCGGCGGGGGGACGGTCCGTGTCCCCGGCCTGGCGGACCCCCGGCACTCGACGGTGGAACGCACCGCGGACCGCTGCCGTCTGCGCAGCCGGCCGCGGAGACTGCCGCTGGCCCACTGGACCGCGTTCGGTCCGCTGATGGGCGTCTTCGTCACCCGGATGACGGTGTCCGGGCAGTGGCGCGAGCCGCTCGCCTGGGCGGCGCTGCTCTTCTGGCCCGTCGTCGGCGCCCTGATCACCGGGTCCGGGTTCCTGCTGCCGCGGCAGCGGCTGGAGCTGGAGCTGACCCGGGACGGCGTCACCTCCGTGATCGGGCGCAGGCGGCTGTCCTACGAGTGGCGGCACGTCGAGCAGATCGCCGTGCGCCGGGCGGCCCTCCCGGGCAACGTCCACCTCCACGCGCTCCAGGTCCGGCTGCTCGCCGGCGCGCCGCGCCCGCACCGCCGCGCCCGCACCGGAAGGGGCTGGTTCCTCGTCCTGCCGCTCGGTCTGTCGTCCGCCGTGGACCCGCGGATCGACGCGGCCCTGGCCGACTTCGCGGGCCCCCGCTGGACGTCGTCGCCCGGTGGCTTCTGACCCTCAGCACATCGGTTGTGCGGCCGCGGACGCGGTGAGCAGGGCCAGACAGCGCGACGTCACCGTCCGGCCGTCCTCGGTGACGTCGACGGCGTAGGCGACGGGGACGCGGCCCGTGGCTCCCCGCGGGGCGGTGATCCGCCAGCGCGCCTGGTAGGTGCCGTGCGCCCCGAGCGTCCGCGGCGGCCGCCCGACGAGGGTGGCGTGCCAGCCGGCGGGCAGCAGGGGCGGCCGTACGGTGAGGACGAGGTCGCGGGCGGTGGTGTTCTCCACGGTGAGCCGGCCGCCGTCCGCCGGGCGCAGGCGCAGCGCGTCGGAGCTGCTCCAGCGGACGGTGAGCTCGCGCAGGCGGAGCCGCTGCCAGGCGTCCTTCTCGAGCAGGGAGCCCAGGCCGACGCGGACGGAGTCGACGGGCTCCGGGACGGTGGCGTCGTAGCCGTAGGCCTTCGTGAGGTAGCGGCCCTCCTGCCGCTCATGCCTGTCCCGTTCCGGGAACCAGACCGTGCGGGTGCCGACCTGCCCCGTCACGTTCGCGCCCACCCCCAACGCGGACGTGACGCTGTCGGGATCGAAGTCCACCGACACCTCGCTCAGCGGCAGCGGCATCCCGAAGTCCAGCCTGAGCCAGTTCTCCTTGTACGGGGAGCCCTTGGCCGACCAGTACCCCGCGCCGCCCGGCAGGGCGGCGGACGGCGGATGTCCCGGTGCCGACCAACGGGCGCTGAGCCTCGGCCAGTCCGGGGCGGCGTTCGCGGTGACGCTGACCTGGTGGACCGAACCGGCCAGCGGATGCCGCCACTTGTCGTAGGCGCCGGGCAGCCCGAGGAAGGCGGCCGATGGCAGTGTGCCCGCCTCCAGGAGGACCAGGGCCAGCGGCACGGCCAGGTACCCGGCGAGATGGGCGAGCAGGAGGGTGCGGCGGGCGGCGGGGTGCCGGGGGAAGCGGAAGACGGTGTTCTCAGGGGTCCCGGGCGCGCGCACGGGCGGGGGCGCCATGCTCTCCCCCGGCCCGGTGGTGCCGGCCGTACCGGCGAGCCACCCCTGTGTTCCCGCGAGGGCCGAGGCGGGAACGCAGCGCACCGGGATGCCCGTGGCGTCGAGCGTGCGCAGCAGATGGCCGCCGCCGGCCGCCTCCAGGTGCGCGCGGACGGCGGTGTCGTCGCCCTGTGCGGTCCGGGTGTACAGCAGCGCGAGCGCGCGTGGGCGGCGGCGCGCGGGCAGGGCGGCGAGGACGTGCAGGACCCGGGTGACGGCGCGGACCGCGGCGCTGTGCGCGGCGGGGTCGTCCACCACCAGCAGCAGTCCCCGGGCCCGGCGCAGGACGTCCAGCGCGGCCACCGAGTCCTGGCTGCCGTAGGCGTCGCCGGCCGGGTCGTACCAGAGGACGGGCCTGCCGCCCACGCGCACGAGCGGCGGCTCGGTCCCGGGCGTGACGCCCAGTTCGGCCAGCCCCTGCCGGTGCACTCCGCCGCGCTGCGCGGCCGGGCTCCCGACGAGCACGACGGCCCGCGCCCGTTCGTATCCGGCGGGCAGCGCCCTGCCGCAGTGCGGGCAGCAGGCGGCCAGCCGTCGCACGCCGAGGACGGCGGGCAGCCGGGTGCCGCAGCGGCAGCGGCGGTGGAGGGCGCCGTACCGGCCCGGCACGAGCCGCCGGTGCCGGGCCCCGCACGTCGGGCACAGCCTGACCGGACGGTCGACCGTGCGCCCGCAGTCGGTGTACGGGCAGGGCGCCGGCCCGCGGCGCAGCGCGCGCCCCGTCCACGCGACCGCCGCCCACAGCGCCCACCACAGGGTCCACAGCGCACAGCACAGCGCCCACAGCAGCAGCGCGGACAGCAGCGGCAGGACGCTGACCGCGGTCGCGGTCAGCACGACGGCGACCGCGGTGAGCAGGAAGGCCGGGCGCAGGAAGATCATCAGGCAGCCCTGCCCGTCGGTGCCGCCCTGCCGCGGCCCGGCGGACGCGTCGACCGTCCGGCCGGCCAGGAAGCGTTCCGCGTCGCCCATCAGCCGTTCGTGCTGTTCGAGTCCGTCCCACCAGACCGCGCGCAGTTCGCGCGGCGCGGTGCCGCTGAAGTAGGCGGGGACGGCCGGCTCACCGTGCGGGCCGGGTGGCGTGGGTGCCGCCCGGCCGAAGGTCCGCCACACGGTGCGCAGCTGGATCCACACCATCCGAGGCAGGGTGACCACGATGCCGTGGCCGACGGTCAGCGCGACCAGCAGGGCGGCCGCGAGCAGCAGCACCACGGGGTTCTCCACGGCTCACCCCTCTTCCCGGGCCGGCCCGCGCCGCCACGGCCGCCGCGGTGCCGAACGCGTCGCCGTCGTCTCCGCGCGCAGCAGGTCGCGCAGGACCTCGTAGGTCTCCGACTCCCCCCACAGCCCCCGCCGGTACAGCCGCAGGACGCGCAGCGCGACCGGCCGCGGCTCGCCGGGTGCGCGGCGCAGCAGGTGCAGCGCGGTGGCGGGGGCGGCGGCGAGCAGGTCCGGTGCCTCGTCGGCGAGGGCGGCGAGGAAGGCGCACGCCTGCGCGTCGAGTGCGGCGGTGCGGAACGCGGCGGAGGTCTCGAGAGCGGCGAGCAGTCCGGCGAGGACGGCCGACCGGTACGGCTCCGGAAGGGGGGCGAGCGTGGCCCGGACGTCGCCGAGGGGCGCCGTCCCCCCGGCGAGGCGGTGCACGGCGGCCTCCCGCAGCCGCTCGGGCGCCAGGTCCGCGACCTCCGGCCGCAGCTCGGTCACGGCACGCACCAGGTCCGTCAGGCCGGAGCCGTCCCCGCCCGGACTTCCCGCCCCGCCGTCCGGCGCGAGCAGCGCGCACGCGGTGCGCAGCCGCCGTACGCCCGCCTCGCCGCCGTCCGCCTGGCTGCCCTCGGGGTGGCCTGCGGCCCACAGGTCGGCGACGGCGTCCAGGACGTCGAGGTGCCCGCTGCCCAGCGCGCCCGCGAGGAACCGTGCCGCCGGGCTCGGTTCCTCGCGGCCGTCCCCGGTCAGCCGGTCGAGGTGGAAGACCGGGCCGGCTGCCCGCTCCCCGGTCTCCGGCCGTGTCCCGGTCAGATGGCGGTGGTCGTCCTGCGGCCGCGCGGTGTACGTCGTGAACGTCAGCCGGGCGGCCAGGCCGGCGGGCAGGGCGTAGGAGACGGCGGCGATCCAGTCGACAACCCGGTCCGGGTCCGCGGAGACCAGGACGGCACCGGGGCCCTCGCCGGCCAGCGCCCGCAGGGCCGCGGTGAGCAGCCGCTCCAGGAGGCGGGCGCCGGGGTCGCCGAGTCCGGCCAGCAAGCGGCTGACACGGTCGGGGCCGACGGCGCTGCCGGGGAGCAGCGGGGCGAGGTCGGGCAGGTCGCGGCCGTCGCCGTATGCCGGCTCCGGGGCCCAGTGGGGTGTGTCCCACAGCTCGACGGGGCGCAGACCGGCCAGCTCGCCGGGCGCGGCGTACAGGACGTGGCAGAAGTGGTTGCCCCAGCGGCCGGTGTAGTCCCGGCCGGTGAAGCGCGTGCGGGTCAGCACGGCCGCGTCCTCGGCCGGCCGGTCGTAGGCGAAGGCCACGGGGAAGCCGTGGTGGCGCTCCGCGCCGGGAGGCCGCGCGTACGCCGTCAGGGGGCGCAGGACGTCCAGTGCGGGGCGGGCCGCCGGGGAGACGGCGGTGAAGCGGAAGCCGCCGTGGGGCGCGCCGCCCGTCGGCGGGGCGGACGTGTAGTGCGCCTGTCCTGCCATCCGCCTCACCCCCGTCCCCGGTCGAGGGCGCCGAAGCGGTGCAGCAGCCACATCAGGGGGTCCTCCACCCGGTGCGGGCGTACGACGCCGCCGAGCCCGAGAGCACCGTCCCGCCCGGGCGCGGTGCCGAGCATGGACAGCGCGAACAGCTGGTGGTCGGCGCAGAACCGCTGGAGCCGGGCGTCGAGCTGCTGCTCCTGCCAGCGCCGCAGCAGGGCCCGCAGCTCGGCGTGGACGGCGGCCCGGTCGTCGGCGTCGAGGACGGGACCGGGGCGGCGGGTGCCGTGCAGGGGCGAGTTGTCCGGCAGGTGCGGCCACAGGAGGTCGGCCTTGGTGAGGGCGACCGCGACCGGCACGGTCACCTTCCCACCGCCGCCCAGGTGGC
Source organism: Streptomyces sp. NPDC003697 (assembly GCF_053587115.1). Lineage (NCBI taxonomy): Bacteria > Bacillati > Actinomycetota > Actinomycetes > Kitasatosporales > Streptomycetaceae > Streptomyces > Streptomyces sp. NPDC003697. Next base: position 62,346 of record NZ_JBSFNN010000010.1, on the reverse strand, counting down.
CCAGCACCCGGGCGAGCACCTCGCCCGACCGGCCCGGCACCCCGGCGCCGGCGGCCACGGGGGCGCCGGGCAGGTCCTGCGGGTCCACGAGGACGACGACGGCGTCGGCCGCGAGCAGATAGCGCAGCTGGGTCTCCATGCGGGCGCGCGAGGCGAAGTGCTCGCCCGCGGCGTCCAGGAAGACCAGGGTCAGCACCCGCTCGCGAGCGCGTCCGAACCGGCCCCGGCGGGTGCGGCTGAGGCGGTACACGAGGGGCCGGCCGGCGTCGTGCTCGGCCGTCTTGGGTACGGTGCGCTGCTCCTCGTACAGGTGCTGTTCGTACTGCTCGCGGTAGTCGGCCATGGTGTCGTCGTCGCAGGGCAGCAGCGCGGCGTCGAGTTCGGCGCCGAGGCGGTGCAGCAGTTCGTGGACGAGGACGCCGACGTAGGAGCTCTTGCCGGAGCCGACCGGTCCGGCGAGCGCCACCAGCTTCCCGGGGGTGCGCAGATAGCCCTCCGGCAGCCGGCCCGCGCAGACGGTGCAGCGCAGCCGGGTGGCGGTGCGGCCGCAGGTGCCGCACACCGCCGCACCGGCCCGGGGATCGGCGGACGCGAGGTTCCGGTCCCCGGCGCAGGCGGCGCCGCTCGCGCAGACATACGCGATCTGCGCCCGGGAGACGCTCCGGAAGCAGTGCGGGCACACCCAGGTGCGGCGCCACGGCGTTCTCACGTCCACTTCCCCTCAGGTGACTTCGAGCGTGCGCTGCGGCGGGTCGCGCAGCACGAGCGCCTCGCCGACGGCGAAGCAGCGCAGCGGGCCGCCCGGGCCGCGGGCCAGGCGCGCCGACAGCCGCACGTCCCGCCCGGGGCCGAGCGTCACGTCGACGGCTTCCGCGAGGACGTCCCCGTCGGCGGGCTCCAGCGGCCGGACGGAGCCGTGCGAGCGCACCAGCAGCAGCCGCTCGGCCCGTACGGTGGTGCGGGCCGTGAACACGGCGGTGACCGTGCGGCGCCCGGGCAGGCCGTGCCGCTCCAGCCGGTAGTCGACGTCGGTGCGCGGCGCCAGCACCGCCGTGCTGGGCGGGCCGTAGGCGGTCAGCTCGCCGAGCACGGCTAGCGGCCGCACCTCGACCTCCACCCCTGTGCCGTCCGGGACCGGCAGCCGTACGCCCGCCTCGTGCCGGTACGCGGCGCGGGTGACGACGCGCCGCGCGTCGGCCCCGCCGCCGGGAACCCGCCAGGTGACCTCGACCTCGCCGCCGCTGTCGGGCGGCCAGTCGAAGACGACGGTCACGCCGGTGCCGCCGTACCGGGTCAGGGTGAGGGTGCCGAGCGCCGGCACGGCGGCCGCGGCGTGCGCTCCCACGACGGCGCGGTCCCCGGCGACCGTGACCGCGAGCACCAGGGTGGGCCGGTCCGGCGGCGCGAACCGCAGCCCCAGCGGGTCGGGTCGCGCCGCGATCGGACGTCCCGGGAGCTCCCTCGTGGGCAGCCGGGTGCCGGCCGGCCACGGGGGCACGTCGTCGAAGCCGTACAGACGGACCTCGCCGCCGGGCGGCGGGTCGAAGCGCGCCAGCAGGTGGCCGCCGGAGTGGCGGACGTCCAGCCCGGTGACCGGCTCGGGCGGCGCGAGCGGCGTCGCGGTGCGCCGCACGCCGTCCGTGCGCACGGGCAGTCCGTCGTCGGCGCGGTGGACGACGCGGATGCGGTAGCGGTACGTCGCGCCGTTGACGAGTCCGCCGTCCGTGAAGCCGTCGCGGCGGGCGGCGACCCGCACCGGGTCGCCCTGCGGTGCGGTGCGGGTGACCTCGACGGCCTGGGCGCGCTCCGGGCAGGTCCAGCGGGCGGTGACCTGACGGTCGCCGGGGTGCAGGCGGACGTCGGCGACCTCGGGCCAGTGCACGACGGGCCCGCACACCACGAGCGGCGAGGGCGCGCCGCCGGGGTCGGCGGCCCGGCGGACGGCGACCGCGTAGTACAGCGGGACGCACGCCGGCGGCGATCCGTCGGTGTACGAGGTGGCACGCGGCGACGCCGTCGGCAGCACCGTGCCGTCGGTGACGTCGCGCGGCGGGCGCCGCTCGGTGCGCAGCAGCACGTACTCGGGCTCGCCCGCCATGGACGGCGAGGGCCGCCACAGGACGGTGACGCCGGCGCCGTCCGGGGCCGCGGTGAGGCCGGACACCGGGCACACCGCGAGGCCGCGGCGCACGGCGTCGATCTCCGGCAGGTCGCGGACCGCCGCCTCCGCCTGCTCCAGCAGGTCCCAGGCCCGGTCCGCCTCGGCCGGCGGCAGCCGGCGTGCCCGGTCCACCGTGCCGCGCGCCTCGGCGAGCTTCCCGCGCACGTGCCCGGCCAGTGCGCGCGCCTCCTGGGTGAGCGAGTCCGGCGGCAGACGGTCCGCCACGGCCGCCGCCTCGGCGAGCCGCCCGGCCGCGGCCAGGCGGCGCAGCCGCTCCGACACCGGGTCGCCGGCCGTCTCGTGCAGCACGGCGAACACCAGTCGCCGCGCGTCGTCCTCGGCGACGGACAGCTCGCCCACCGCGTGGGCGAGGAGCGTGGCCGGGGTCGCGCGGGCGGCGTGCCGCGCCCGCAGCGGCATCGCCAGTTCGTGGAGCAGGACCCGGGACAGACCCTCGGGGCCCTGCTCGGCCAGCACCGCGCGGACGGCGGAGACCACGGCCTGGGCCGCCGTGTGCGCGGCGCCGTGCGGCAGCCGGCCCCAGCGGCGCGCCGCCGCCTCGACGGCGGGCCGGTCGGCCGGTGGCGCGCCGAAGACGTGCACGGGTCGCCCGGTGCGTCCGCCGGGCGTGCCCGTCGCCAGGAAGTCGCCGAGGTGCCGCAGTCCCAGCACCTCGAGGTGCCGGGCGCAGCGCGCGTACGCGGGGTGCGGCACCGACCACGGCAGCGGGTCGGGCTCGGCGATGCGCAGCCGGAGGCCGGGCAGCAGGTCCCGCACCCCGGCCTCGGGGACCCGGTGGGCGGCGGCGATCTCCGCGACCGTGCCCTCGGTGAGCACGCCGAGCCCGCCGGCGGCCTCCTCCAGGGCCGCCCGCAGCCGGGCCCGTTCGGACTCGGCCTGCCGGCCGTGCGCTTCGAGCGCGGCCCGCAGCGGCCCGGGGTCCCCGGCGGCGGCCGCGTCCAGCAGCGGCCGGTGGACGAGGTACCCGGCCTCCAACTGCTCGATGACCGCGCGGTACTTGAGCCGGTTCCGGTTGCGGCGCCAGCAGGCGCGGACCGCGGCGACCGACTCGGCGACCGCGGGCCCGTCGAGACGCCGGGGCAACTGGTAGCGCGTGCGCAGGTCCTCGGTCACCGGCATCCCGGCGTCGAGCACCTCGCGCCGGTAGCGCACCTCGTCGAAGGCCACGGCCCCGTTCCCCCGTCCTGCCGGCGGTCAGCCGATCCGCTGGCGGCTCATCGCGACCCGCGCCTCGTCGACCGCTTCCTGGGACAGGCCTCCGATCTGCACGGAGATCTCGATCTGCTCGCCGCTCTCCCGCTCGGTGGCGACGACGGTCAGGAGCCCGGAGGCGTCCAGTGTGAAGACGCACTGGAAGGGCCAGCGCGCCGGCTTGCCCGGCGGGATCCGCAGCGTGCCCTGCGCGACGGCGGTGTTGTGCTCCACCTCCTCCGACTCCACCGCGCCCGACTGCTCCATCACCTGGATCCGGACCTGGCGCTGGTTGTCACGCAGGGTGTGCAAGTCGTCGGTCACCGACGCGGGCAGGGTGTCGTTGGCGTGCACGAGGTGGGTGACGTACTCCCGGCCGGTGTCGATGTCCGTGACCCGGATGCCGTAGCCGCGCGAGGCGACGGTGGAGATCTCGTACGGGCGGTGGGTGAGGCCGGTCTCCGGCACGTCCGGTGCCTGGCCGGCGGGCAGTTCACCGCTGGAGACGATGTACGCGGCCCGGTCCAGGGCGTAGAGCGCGGCGCCGCGGGCCACCGCCAGGTCGGGATTGTGCAGCCTCGGTTCAAAACCGAACTGGGCGCGCAGGGCGGCGGCCACGGCGGGCATCTTGGTGGCGCCGCCGACGAGCAGGACGTCCTGGAAGGACGACACGCCCCGCTCCGCGGCCAGTTCCACGGTGCGACGGGTGATGTCGACGGTGCGGTCGAGCAGGTCGCGGGTCAGTTCCTCGACCAGGTCCCGGGTCAGCTCCACCGGTTCGACCCTGCCCTGGTGCATGACGCGCACGGTGTAGCGCTCGCGGAACGACAGCGCCTTCTTCGCCTCCTCGGCGTCCTTGCGCAGCTGCGTCTCGGACTGGGGGTCGGACAGCGGGTCGCCGACGTCCGGGAAGCGCTCGCGGAACCGCTCCACCAGATGCATGACCACGCGGTCGTCGAAGTCGCTGCCGCCCAGTTCCTTCGCGCCGTCCGTGCACAGCACGGTCAGCTCGCGCCCGCGCAGGGTGAGCACGGTGGTGTCGAAGGTGCCGCCGCCCAGGTCGTAGACGAGGACGGCCCGGTCCCCGTGGTCCTCCTCCCCCTCCAGGGCCCCGTAGTCGAGCGCGGCCGCGATCGGCTCGGCGACCACGTCGAGGACGCGCAGCCCGGCGATCTCGCCGGCCTTGCGGGTGGCGTCCCGCTCGGCCAGCCCGAAGTAGGCGGGCACGCTGATCACCACGTCGCGCACCTCGCCGCCGCCGGCGGCCTTCGCGTCGTCGACGAGTTTGCGCAGTATGCGGGCGGAGATCTCCTCGGGGGTGTACGTGCGGCCGTGGAACTCGCGCGGCACCGTGTCGCCCATGTCCCGTTTGACGAGCTGCACGACGCGCTCGGGGTCGAGGACGGCGGCGTCCTTGGCGCTCTGCCCCACGACGACGCTGTCGGCGCTCTCGAAGTAGACGACGGACGGCGTGGTGTCCGTCCCTTCGAGGTTGCGCAGCACGGTCGGTCTGCCGACGTCGTCGATCCGCGCGACGCACGAGTAGGTGGTGCCCAGATCAATGCCGTACACGGCCATACGGTCTCCCGCCCCGGGACGGCCGTGCCGTCCGTTGTCCCGTCAGTTGTCCTTGCCGGCCCGGCCCGCAGTCGGTCGCGCCCGCCGGGCGCGCCGCGGCCGGGAACGCTCACAGGGCATCCGGCTCCCACCTCGACACCACGACGTCGGCCTTGCGCACGACCCGCTCCCCCTGCAGGAACCCGGCCGCCACGACCCGCGCCACCGTTCCGTCCTCCTCGGGCCCCGCGGCGGCCGCACGGCCCACCGGACGCTGCACCGCCCTGTCGAACGCCTCGCCCGGCCGGGGCACGTAGCGCTCCACGCCGGTCCTGGCCACGGTGTCCGCCGCCTCGTCGGCCAGCGCGGTCAGCAGGGCGCGCAGCTCGCCGGCGTCGAGCGGGCCGGTGACGTGTTCGGCCTGGCGCAGGATCTGGTCGTGGAGCCGGATAACGGAGTGGCGCACGAGGTCGAGCGCCGCTTCGACCTCGCCCCGGCGCAGCCGCTCCACCTCGTCGTGCAGCCTGGTGACGATCTCCTCACGGCGCTCGGCGAGCTGTTGCTGGCGAGCGAGCGCCGCGGTGAACTCGCCTGCGAGAGCGCAGGATTCGGCCCGTTCCGACACGTCGCTCACAGTAGACCAAAAGGCCACGGCCTGTCAGCGGGAGGATGTCCGCCGCCCGTCCGTCCGGCGGGAACGGCCGCGCCGCCCGGCGCCCGCCCGGTCCCGCGGGGCCACCACCGCCCCGTCGTGCGGCACCTCGTCAACCGCCGAGGTTGATGGACCCGTGGACGTCCCGCGCCTGCACGACGGTGCCCTGCGTGCCGCCGGAGACCACGTTGCTCACGTCGCCCTTGCCGCCGCGCGTGCCCTCCAGCGCCTCGGCCTCCCGCCGCCAGGCCGCGAGCGCCTCGGCGAACGCGGGGTCCTGCCGGGCGCGCACGGCCAGTGCCTCGGCCAGCTCCGCGGCACGGTCCGCCCGGTCGGCACCCTCGGTCAGGGCCGTCAACTCGCTCCCGCCGTACGGCTGCGCGTTCGGCGGCCGCCGTCTGACCAGGTTCACCAGGGACGTCCAGATCTGCTCCCCCGCCGCGCCGGCGGTGCCGCCGGCGAGAGCCATGAGCAGTTCAGGTGCGATCGGGACCACTGCATCCTCCACCGTCTCCCACACGGACCGTGGGTCGAGCGTAGAGCACGCCGGAGCCCGGCGAGGCCCGAAGCCGAGGGCGGGATCCCGCCGTCAGGCGGAGGCGACCGGCAGGACGTCGGGGGACAGCGCGCCCGCGCGGGACGAGGCGGCGGTCATGCGGCGGCGGTGGTGCCGCCGGCACAGCACCTCGTAGCCGATCTCGTCCGGCGACCGGCTGACGTCGCCGACGACCACCTGGGCGCCCTCGACCACCATGACGCCGCCGACCGTGCGGGCGTTGTGCGTGGCCCGGGCACCGCACCAGCACAGGGCCTCGACCTGGAGCACCTCGACCCGGTCGGCGAGTTCGACCAGGCGCTGGGAGCCGGGGAAGAGCTTGGAGCGGAAGTCGGTCGTGATGCCGAAGGCGTAGACGTCGACCTCCAGGTCGTCGACCACGCGCGCGAGCTGGTCTATCTGCTCCGGGGTGAGGAACTGCGCCTCGTCGGCGATCACGTAGTCGGCCCGCCCGCCCTGCGAGAGGTGGTCGACGATGTAGGCGTACAGGTCCGCCCCGTCCTCGACCTCCACCGCGTCCGTGACCAGGCCGAGACGGGAGGAGAGCTTGCCGTGGCCCGCGCGGTCGTCCCGGGTGAAGATCATGCCCACCAGCCCGCGCGCCGAGCGGTTGTGCTCGATCTGGAGAGCCAGTGTCGACTTCCCGCAGTCCATGGTTCCGGAGAAGAACACCAGCTCGGGCATGGGGGAGAGGAAACCTTTCGGCGAGTTCGGGGGCGGGCACGGTCGTGGACGCCGCACGGGCGGCGGCGGTCAGGAGCGTACTTCGAGCAGGGGGACGAGTTGCTCGGCGGGGGTCATCGAGCCGTGGTTGCCCACCATCGAGGACTCCTTGGGCTCCCGTTCGGAGGCGATGATCAGCACGTCGTCGCGTGCCGCCGCGACCACGTCGCCGAGCCGCCCGTACACCCGGTCGTCGATCCGCGGCCCGAACCAGCCCGCCGCGATCGCCTCGTCGCGCGACGCCACCCAGAACTGCTCGCCGAGCACCTCGCGCCAGCAGGTCAGCACGTCGTTCTCGGCGCCGCGATGGGCGTACACGTGCCGGGCCCGTCCCTCGCCGCCCAGCAGGGCGACCCCGGCGCGCAGCTCCCAGTCCGCGTCGAAGTCGATGCGGTGCTCCTCGTCGAAGGGGACGTCGAGCATGCCGTGGTCGGCGGTGACGTAGAGGGCGCTGCGCGGCGGCAGCTGCTCGGCCAGGCGCTGCACGAGCCGGTCGACGTGCATGAGCTGACCGCGCCAGGTGTCGGAGTCGACGCCGTAGCGGTGGCCGGCGCCGTCGAGCTCGGAGTAGTACGTGTACACCAGGGCCCGGTCGCCGGCGGCGAGCTCCTCGGCGGCGACGTCCATACGGTCCTCGCCGGTCAGCCGCCCGCGGAACGTTCCTCCGCTGAGCGCGACCCGGGTCAGCGGGGTGTTCTGGAAGGTCGGGGACGACACCTGGGCGGCGTGCACCCCGGCCGCCTCGGCCATCTGGAACACCGTCGGGTACGGCTGCCAGGCGTGCGGGTCGGTCCACGGCTGCCAGCGGAGCTGGTTCATCAGCTCGCCGGTCGCGGGGTCGCGCACGGTGTAGCCGGGCAGGCCGTGCCTGCCCGGGGGCAGGCCGGTGCCGACGGAGGCGAGGGAGACCGCGGTGGTCGCCGGGTAACCAGCGGTGATCGGGCGGCCGGTGCCGCCGCGCGAGCTGCCCAGCAGCGACGTCAGGAAGGGGGCGTCCTCCGGGTGCGCCCTGAGCTGCTCCCAGCCGAGACCGTCGACCAGAAAGACGCAGTTGCGGTCGGCGGGCGTCAGCTCGCCGATGGCCGCGGACATCCCCGGCACGCCCATGCCGGCGGCCAGCGTGGGCAGCAGGTCGGCGAGCGAGCCGGAGCCGTACTCGGGGACGGGAGCCGTCCCGACGGCGAGGGGTTCCGGGTGCTCCCAGGCGGTGGTCTGCGTCATCAGCGGGTCAGGTCCGCGGTCGCCTCCGAGACGGCCTGGGCGAAGGCGAGCGCCTGGCGCACCGTCTCGGGGCCGTCCCCCGCCTCGCTGACGCGCAGGCTGAGGTCGTCCGCCGTGGAGTTGCCCGTGTAGCCGTGGTCCGCCTCGCAGTTGGGGTCGCCGCAGGCGGCGGGCTCCAGGTCGATGCGGGAGACGGCGCCCCAGCCGATGGTCAGCACGACCTCGCGGGGCAGGGTGCCCGGCTTGTACTGCTCCGGGTTGGCCACGACACGGCTGACCACGACCGACGAGATCCGGCCGAGCTTCACCGACTCGGTGGAGGTCGTCGCATACGGCGTCGGGGAGGTGCTGTCGGCGGCCTGCTCGTCGGTGTGGCTCACGATGAAGCGGTTGCCGGTCAGGACGAGCACGGTCACGTGCCGCCGCACCTCGTTCTGGTCGAACGTCGTCTCCTGGTGGACCAGGTACGACTGGACGGGCTCGCCGCCCACGGCGGCCTCGACCGCCTCGGCCACGAGAGCCGGGTAGTAGCCGCTGCGTTCGATCGCCGCCCGCAGCCCCTGGGTCGTCGTACTGGTCTTGGCCATGCCGTCCATCCTACGGGGGCGCGCCGACTGCGAGGCACCGCCGCCGCCGGGGCGGGGTCACTCAGTACACCGGGAGCGTCCGCGGGCCGAGGTCGTCACGGGCGGGCGGCGGCGCGAGGCGCACGCTCGCACCGAGGACGCTCAGCCCGCGCGGGGCGACGACGACCGGCTCCAGGGTGACGGCGACGACCTCCGGGTGGTCGTCGACGAGCCGTGACACCCGCAGCAGCAGCTCCTGCAGGGCGGGCGTGTCGACCGGCGCCGAGCCGCGCCAGCCGAACAGCAGGGGCGCCGTGCGGATGGAACGGATCATCGACGTCGCCTCGCGGTCGGTGACCGGAATCAGGCGGTGCGCCGTGTCACCGAGCAGCTGCGAGGCGGCCCCGGCGAGCCCGAAGGACAGCACCGCGCCGGCCGCCGGGTCGATGACCGCCCGTACGACGGTGTCGACGCCGCGCGGCGCCATGGCCTGCACCACGGGGCGCAGCTCGTGCGGGTGCCCGAACAGGTCGGTCAGCTCGGCGTAGGCGCGGCGCAGCTGCTCCTCACCGACGAGGTCCAGGCGCACGCCGCCGAGGTCGGCGCGGTGCCGCAGGTGCGGGGCGGTGGCCTTGAGGGCGACGGGGTAGCCGAGGGTGCGGGCGGCCTCGACGGCCGCGTCCGGGGAGGGTGCGGGGATGGCCTCGCGCAGGGGGATGCCGTAGCGCCCGAGGAGTCCTCGGGTCTCCTCCGTCCCCAGGGTGAGGCCCTGTCCGCGGGCGAGCAGCCGGTGGATGAGCCCGGCGGCGCCCTTCTCGTCGATGTCGTCGTACTCGGGCACCTTGCCGGGGTCGGCGGCCTCCCGCCGCCACTGGGCGTAGCGCACGGCCTCGGCGAGGGCCCGCACGGCACGCTCGGCGGCCGGGTAGGCGGGGATGAGCCGCACGCCGGCGCCGGGGGCGGGGGCGCCTGGGGCGGGGGTTCCCGGGGCGACGGGACCGCCGGGCGCCTCGGGACCGCCGGGGGCCCCGGTCGGCGACTGGGCGCCGGCCGGGGCCGGGCCGGAGCCCGGCCCCGGGGCCGTGTCGGTGTCGGGTATGCGCTGGGTGGTCACACGGACCGCCGGCCCCGAACCGGCCCGCGGATCCGCACCCGCTTGAGGTCCCGCGCCGGCCTGCGGACCCGTGCTGGCCGCCGCCGACAGCGCTTCCGCCAGGCCGCCGAGTTCGACATGCACGACGAGCACCGGCTTGCCGGGAACCGCCTCCGCGGCCGAGCGCAGCGCCTCGGCCAGAGCCGCGTCCTCGGCGGCCTTCTCCCCCACCGCCGGGATCGCCGTGACGACCACCGCGTCGCTGGTGTCGTCGGCGAGCGCGCTCGAGAGCGCCTCGCGGAAGTCGTCCGCCGAGGCCGCCGTCGTCAGATCCACCGGTGGCCGGGGCCGCAGCCCCTCGGCGAGGCAGCGGTCGTAGGTGAGCACCCCGAGCGACTCGGAGTTGCCGAGGATCGCCACCCGGGGCCCGGTGGGCAGCGGCTGCCGGGCGAGCAGCAGACCGGTGTCGACCAGCTCGGTGATCGTGTCCACGCGGATCACCCCGGCCTGCCGGAGCAGCGCGGACACCGTCGCGTGGGGCAGCCGCGTCGCCGGCACGGCGTGCCCCTGGGGGGCGGAGCCTGCGCCCTGCACCACCACCAGCGGCTTGGCGGCCGCGGTCCGCCGGGCCAGGCGGGTGAACTTGCGCGGGTTGCCGATGGACTCCAGGTACATCAGGGCGACGTCGGTGTCGGGGTCGTCGTACCAGTACTGGAGGACGTCGTTGCCGGAGACGTCCGCCCGGTTGCCGGACGACACGAACGTCGACACGCCGGTGACGCCGGTGACCCCTCCCCCGCGCCGCTGCAGCCGGGACAGCAGCGCGATGCCGATGGCCCCGGACTGGGCGAACATCCCGATGCGTCCGGGCCGGGGCATCTCGGGGGCGAGGGAGGCGTTGAGCCGGACGTCCGGCGAAGTGTTGACGATGCCGAAGGCGTTGGGCCCGACGATGCGCATGCCGTACGCGCGCGCGTGCCGTACGAGGGCCCGCTGGCGCTCGCGGCCCTCGGGGCCGCTCTCCGCGTATCCGGCGGAGATGACGACGAGTCCCTGCACGCCGTGTTCGCCGCACTCGGTGACGACCTCCAGGACGCGCTCGGCGGGCACGGCGACGACCGCGACGTCGACCGGTGAGGGGATGTCGCGCACCGAGCGGTGGGCGGGCACCCCGTCGATCTCGTGCCGGTCCTCGGGGAAGGCGCGGTTCACGGCGTGCAGCCGGCCGGTGAACCCGGCGTCGCGGATGTGGTCCAGGATGCTGCGGCCCACGCCTCCGGGTGTGCGGCCGACGCCGACGACGGCGACCGAGCCGGGCGCGAGCAGCCGCCGTACCGACCTGGCCTCGGCCCGCTGTTCGCGTGCGCGCTGCACCGCCACGGAGCGGTCCGTCGGCTCGATGCCGAACTCCAGGTGGACGACGCCGTCCTCGAAACTGCGCTTCTGGGTGTAGCCGGCGTCCGTGAACACCTTGATCATCTTGCTGTTGGCGGGCAGCACCTCGGCGGTGAAGCGGCGGATGCCGCGCTCGCGGGCGACGGCCGCGACGTGCTCCAGCAGGGCGGAGGCGACCCCGCGGCCCTGGTGCGCGTCCTGCACGAGGAAGGCGACCTCGGCCTCGTCGGACACGGCGGGCGCGGGGTCTTCGCCGGCGGGGGCGGTCGAGGGGCGGGACGAGGCGGGCCTGCCGTCGGCGCCGATGCGGTCGTAGCGGACGGTGGCGATGAACTCGCCGCCGACCGTGGCCGCGAGGCCCACCCGGTCCACGAAGTCGTGGTGCGTGAAGCGGTGGACGTCCTTGGCGGACAGGCGCGGGTAGGGCGCGAAGAAGCGGTAGTACTTCGACTCGTCCGAGACCTGCTCGTAGAAGCTGACCAGGCGGTCGGCGTCGTCGACGGTGATGGGGCGGATGCGCGCGGTGCCGCCGTCGCGCAGCACCACGTCGGCCTCCCAGTGGGCGGGGTAGGCGTGCCGGTCCGGCGAGGTCTGCATGAGCCCCAGCGTAAGGCTCGCATCGGACGGCGCGGCGAGGCAGTCTTCTGGGGAAGGCGGACGCCGGCCGGGGCCGCGTACGGCGCCGCCCGTGGGCGGGCACCGGCCGCTCACGGCCCACGCCCCCGCATGTGGGAAACTGGTCTAGACAACCCTGGACCACCTGAAGGGCAGCATCACATGGCTGAGCGCCGCGTCAACATCGGCTGGGCCGAGGGCCTCCACGCCCGCCCCGCCTCCATCTTCGTCAGGGCCGCCACGGCCACGGGCGTCCCCGTGACGATCGCCAAGGCCGACGGCACGCCTGTCAACGCGGCCTCCATGCTGGCCGTGCTCAGCCTCGGCGCCGAGGGCGGCGAGGAGATCGTCCTCGCATCCGACGCCGAGGGCGCGGACGCCGCGCTCGACCGGCTGGCCAAGCTGGTGACCGAGGGCCTCGAGGAACTCCCCGAGACCGTCTGACCGCACCGGCCCGTTCCAGCGGTGAGGCCGCCTCGCCCCGTCCACGGGCGGCGCGGCCACGTCGTTCCGCGGCGCGGTGCGGTAGGGGAAGCGGCGTATTTCCCCGGGGATTCCGTGTAGAGGTCAGGCGTCCCACGTCGGACGCCGGGATCTCTTCGCCGGACACCCCTCATCGGGTATCGGAATTCTTCGCCGGTCATTCCGTACGGCACGCCGCGGCGAATACGCGGACAGGCAAGAAAAGGGCCTGGAATGCCGTCCCACCGAATTCGCCTTCCCCCGTTTCTCCGCTCCCTGTATACGCCCCTCGTGTTAATCACGGGGGCCCGGTATGTAGACGGGGCGTTGCGAAGTGCTCTCGGGGACGGCGCCGTCAGGCAGCGCGGGGACGCGCAGCCGGTGCGCGGCGGCCGCGCGCTCGGCGTGCAGGGCGGTGAGCGCCCGGGCCCGCTCCGCATCGCCGCGGGCGATGGCGTCCACGATGGCGCCGTGCTGCGCCCAGGACTCCACCGGATCGGCCGGCGCCCGCACCGTGTACATCCAGGCGGTCTTGTACCGCAGCTGGGTCAGCGCCGACGTCAGCGCGGGACTGCCGCAGGCCCGGGCGAGCGTCTCGTGGAACCAGCCGCCCAGCGGGCGCAGCTCCTCCCGGCTGCCCCGGCCTGCCCGTTCCTGCCCGAGTCCGACCAGGCCGTGCAGCACCTTCAGGTGAGCCCGTGTGCGCCGCTGCGCCGCCCGCGCTGCGCACAGCGGCTCCAGCAGCGCGCGCATCTCCAGCAGGTCCGCCGCCTCCCGCTCGGTCGGCTTGGCGACGCACGCACCCGCGTGCCGCCGGGTCACCACGAACCCCTCCGCCTCCAGCGTGCGCAGGGCCTCACGCACGGGGACCCGGGAGACGCCGTACCGGCGCGCCAGGACCTCCTCTGTGAGCCGGCCTCCGGGCCGGTGGACGCCGGCGACGATATCGTCCCGGATCGCGGTGCACACCGAGTGCGCCGGAATGCGCATGACGACCTCCGCCTCGATTCCCGTGAACGGTGACGCTGTACACGTTTTCCGTGACTCTATGGCAAGGGGCCGCAATGTCCGACGGCGCAGCGGAATCCATGCGTATTCTTTTGGACACGGGCGCGCCCGGGCGCCCGCGAGTCCGGGCGCCCATTGCCCAGGCGTTGGGAAAACGCCGAAAGCCCCGGCTGGGTGGCCGGGGCTTTCGCGAAGTCCGCGCGGGTCAGACGTCGAGGCCGTGCTTGCGCAGGTAGGCCACGGGGTCGACGTCGGAGCCGTACTCCGGGCTGGTGCGGGCCTCGAAGTGCAGATGCGGTCCCGTGACGTTGCCGGTCGCGCCGGAGACGCCGATCTGCTGGCCGGGGGTGACCCGCTGGCCCACCGAGACACCGATCGACGACAGGTGGCCGTACTGGGTGTACATGCCGTCGGCCATCCTGATCACGACCTGGTTGCCGTACGCGCCGCCCCAGCCGGTCTCGACGACGGTGCCGGCGCCGGCCGCGTGCACCGTGGTGCCGCTCGCGGCGTGGAAGTCGATGCCGGTGTGCGAACCGGACGACCACAGGGTGCCGCCGGTCTTGTAGCCGGTGGAGACGTACGAGCCGGAGATCGGCAGGACGAACATGTTCAGGCGCCGACGCTCGGCCTCCCGGGCGGCCCGCTCCTTCGCCTCGCGTTCCTTCTTCGCCACTTCGGCGGCCTGCCGGCGGGCGGCCTCCTCGGCCGCCTTCTCCTCGGCCGCCTGGTGCTGGGCGGCGGCCTGGGCGTCGATCTGCGCGGCGACGGAGTCGCCGATGGTGACCACAGGGGTGAGGCCCGTGTCCTCGGGGCTGGGGGTCTGAGCCGCCATCGCCGGAGCGGCGGCGAGACCGCCGAGGACGCCGGTGGTGGTGAGGGCCGCGACACCGGCCGCGCGGGCGGTGGTGCGGTGTACCCGGCTCGGCCGGCGGTGCTTGCCGGTGGCACGGCTGAACGCCATGGACAGGCTGGTCCTTTCCTTCCCTCTCGCCTACCGGGTTAGCTGACGGGTTCGGAGCAGGAAGGTCTCCTACGGGCCCCCTCGCACGAGGCGCGGGCGTCCGATTCACCCCAGGGACGGTGGGTCCCCGGCTCCCCTGGCTCGCGCCGTACGGGGACTCGGCGATGACTGTCCGGTGCCGCGGGCGCGGCGCACTGCCTGACGGACAGCCGGCATGACGCTAATCGGGCCCGGATTCAATTCCCAAACGGAAGCAAGGTTTTGTAGCGCACGCCACAGGGCAGACAGGCAGTCTCTCCCTCAATTCGGACAACAGGGAGCCCTGGTGACACTCCGGTCACCAGGGCTCCCGCATGCGTGCCGCTCCCCCGGCCGGCCGGGGGCCGGGGGACGGGCCGCTACTCGGCCGTCACCACCTCGACCCGGCCGATGCCGAGGTCCTCGACGGGCGCCTTGATCTGCGCCGCGTCACCGACCAGGACCGTCACCAGGCGGTCCACCGGGAAGGCGTTGACGACGGCCGCGGTGGCCTCCACCGTGCCCGTGGCCGTGAGCTGCCGGTACAGCGCCGCCTGGTAGTCGTCGGGCAGGTGCTGCTCGACCTGGTCGGCGAGCGTGCTCGCCACGGCGGCCGCGGTCTCGTACTTCAACGGCGCCACCCCGACCAGGTTCTGCACGGCGGTGTCGCGCTCGGCGTCGGTGAGGCCCTCGGCGGCGAGCCTGCGCAGCACGGTGAACAGGTCGTCCAGGGCCGGGCCGGTGTTCGGCGTGTCCACGCTGCCGCTGATCGCGAGCATCGCCGCGCCGGAGCCGTCGGGGGCCGAACGCAGCACCTGGCCGAACGCCCGCACGCCGTAGGTGTAGCCCTTCTCCTCGCGCAGGACGCGGTCCAGGCGGGAGGTGAGGGTGCCGCCGAGGCAGTACGTGCCCAGCACCTGGGCGGGCCAGACACGGTCGTGCCGGTCCGGGCCGATCCGGCCGATGAGCAGCTGGGTCTGGACCGCGCCGGGCCGGTCCACGATCACCACGCGGCCGGTGTCGTCGGCGGTGACCGGCGGCACCGCACGCGGCTTGGCCGGGGAGCCGGTCCAGGCGCCCAGGGTCTCGCCGAGCAGCGCGTCGAGGTCGACGCCGGTGAGGTCGCCGACGACCACGGCGGTGGCCGTGGCGGGGCGGACATGCCGGTCGTAGAAGGCGCGGACGGCCGCGGAGTCGATGCCGCGGACCGTCTCCTCGGTGCCCTGCCGGGGGCGCGACATGCGCGAGTCGGCCGGGAAGAGCTGCCGGGACAGCTCCTTCGCGGCGCGGCGGGAGGGGCTGGCCATCTCGTGCGGGATCTCGTCGAGCCGGTTGCGCACCAGCCGCTCTACCTCGCTGTCGGCGAACGCCGGGGCCCTGAGCGCGTCGGCGAGCAGGCCGAGCCCCTTGGCCAGGCGGGAGGCGGGGACCTCCAGGCTCAGGCGGACGCCGGGGTGGTCGGCGTGCGCGTCGAGGGTGGCGCCGGCCCGCTCCAGCTCGGCGGCGAACTCCTCGGCGGAGTGCTTGTCGGTGCCCTCGGAGAAGGCGCGCGCCATGATCGTCGCGACGCCGTCCAGACCGGCCGGCTCGGCGTCCAGCGGTGCGTCCAGCAGCACCTCGACGGCGACGACCTGCTGACCGGGGCGGTCGCAGCGCAGCACCGTCAGGCCGTTGTCGAGGGTGCCGCGCCCGGGTGCGGGGAAGGCCCACGGCTTCGCCTCGCCGGCCTCGGGCCGGGGGTGGAACTCCATCGTGGCGAGATCGGTCACTTCGCCGCCTCCTCGGTGTCGTCGGTGGCCGGGGCCTCGGCGGCGTCCGGGTTGTCGGTGGCGTCCCCCTGACCGGCGACGGGCTCGTAGACGAGCACCGCGCGGTTGTCCGCGCGCAGCCGGGCCTCTGCGACCTCCCGGACCTCCTCGGCCGTCACCTCCAGCACCCGGTGGACGGCGGTCAGGGCGAGCTGCGGGTCGCCGAACAGGACGGCGTAGCGGCACAGCTCGTCGGCGCGGCCCGCGACGGTGCCGAGCCGGTCCAGCCACTCGCGCTCCAATTGGGCCTGGGCGCGTTCCATCTCCTCGGCCGTGGGGCCCTCCGCGGCGAAGCGGGCGAGCTCCTCGTCGATGGCGGACTCGATGACGGGCACCTCGACGTCGCCGGAGGTCTTCACGTCCAGCCAGCCCAGGGAGGGCGCTCCGGCCAGCCGCAGCAGGCCGAAACCGGCCGCGACGGCCGTGCGGTCCCGGCGCACGAGCCGGTTGTACAGGCGGGAGGACTCGCCGCCGCCGAGGACGGTCAGCGCCAGGTCGGCCGCGTCGCACGCGCGCGTGCCGTCGTGCGGGAGCCGGTAGGCGGCCATCAGGGCCCGGGCCGGGACCTCCTCCTCGACCACCTCGCGCAGCTGCTCGCCGATGACCTCCGGCAGCGAGCCGTCCCGCGGCTGCGGCTTGCCGTCGTGGGAGGGGATGGAGCCGAAGTACTTCTCGATCCAGGCCAGCGTCTGCTGCGGGTCGATGTCGCCGACGACGGAGAGGACGGCGTTGTTGGGCGCGTAGTACGTGCGGAAGAACGCGCGCGCGTCCTCCAGCGTGGCCGCGTCCAGGTCGGCCATCGACCCGATGGGCGTGTGGTGGTAGGGGTGGCCCTCGGGGTAGGCGAGGGCGGTCAGCCGCTCGAACGCGGTGCCGTACGGGACGTTGTCGTAGCGCTGGCGGCGCTCGTTCTTGACGACGTCGCGCTGGTTCTCCATGGACTCCTCGTCGAGGGCGGCCAGCAGGGAGCCCATGCGGTCGGCCTCCAGCCAGAGCGCGAGTTCCAGCTGGTGGGCCGGCATGGTCTCGAAGTAGTTGGTGCGCTCGAAGCTGGTGGTGCCGTTGAGCGAGCCGCCGGCGCCCTGCACCAGCTCGAAGTGACCGTTGCCCTTGACCTGGGCGGAGCCCTGGAACATCAGGTGCTCGAAAAGGTGAGCCAGGCCGGTACGCCCCTTGACTTCGTGGCGCGAGCCGACGTCGTACCAGAGGCACACCGCGGCGACCGGGGCCAGGTGGTCCTCGGAGAGCACCACGCGCAGCCCGTTGGCCAGACGGTGCTCGGTCGCTGTCAGGCCGCCGGAGCCTGCCTCGGCTGTGGCCGTGTGACCCATGGGCATGTACGTCCCTTCGATCGCGGAGGCGGCTTGCGGAACCGCCGTCTTCCTGCCGTCCTGCCACTGTATGCAAGCGCGCGCACCCCTGGCGAAGTTCCACGGGGCCGTACGCCCGGAGCGGGAACGCCGGACGCTGCCGGCGCGGGCCCGGTCACCCCGCGCGAGCGCGCCGCCGAGCACCGGGGAGGCGGACCGGACGGCCCAGTGCCCGGGTCCTGGTACGCGCTGTCGGTGCCGCAGTCCACAATGGTCGGCGTCAGATCCCGTTCCACGCCTCAGCAAGGAGCCGGCAGCGATGGCCCGCCGCAGCACCAAGACCCCGCCGCCCGACGACCCGTACGAGGAGAAGATCCTCGACATCGACGTCGTCGACGAGATGCAGGGCTCCTTCCTCGAGTACGCGTACTCGGTCATCTACTCCCGCGCCCTGCCGGACGCCCGGGACGGTCTCAAGCCGGTCCACCGGCGCATCGTCTACCAGATGAACGAGATGGGGCTGCGCCCCGAGCGCGGCTACGTCAAGTGCGCGCGCGTCGTCGGCGAGGTCATGGGCAAGCTCCACCCGCACGGCGACGCGTCGATCTACGACGCCCTCGTGCGCATGGCCCAGCCGTTCTCGATGCGCGTGCCGCTGGTCGACGGCCACGGCAACTTCGGCTCGCTGGGCAACGACGACCCGCCCGCCGCCATGCGGTACACCGAGTGCCGGATGGCCGCGGCGGCGAGCCTGATGACGGAGTCCATCGACGAGGACACCGTCGACTTCGCACCCAACTACGACGGCCAGGAGCAGGAGCCGGCCGCCCTGCCCGCCGCCTTCCCGAACCTGCTGGTGAACGGCGCCTCGGGCATCGCCGTCGGCATGGCCACCAACATGCCGCCGCACAACCTGACCGAGGTCATCGCGGCCGCCCGCCACCTGATCCGCCACCCGAACGCGGACCTGGACGCGCTGATGAAGCACGTGCCGGGCCCCGACCTGCCGACCGGCGGACGGATCGTGGGCCTGCCCGGCATCCGCGACGCCTACGCGACGGGCCGCGGCACCTTCAAGATCCGGGCGACCGTCTCCGTGGAGACCGTGACCGCCCGCCGCAAGGGCCTGGTCGTCACGGAGCTGCCCTTCACGGTCGGCCCCGAGAAGGTGATCGCCAAGATCAAGGACCTGGTCGGCTCCAAGAAGATCCAGGGCATCGCGGACGTCAAGGACCTCACCGACCGCGAGCACGGCCTGCGCCTGGTCATCGAGATCAAGAACGGCTTCGTGCCCGAGGCGGTCCTGGAGCAGCTGTACAAGCTGACGCCGATGGAGGAGTCCTTCGGGATCAACAACGTCGCGCTGGTGGACGGCCAGCCCCTCACGCTGGGCCTGAAGGAGCTGCTGGAGGTCTACCTCGACCACCGCTTCGAGGTCGTGCGGCGCCGCAGCGAGTTCCGGCGCGGCAAGAGGCGCGACCGGCTGCACCTGGTCGAGGGCCTGCTCACGGCCCTGGTGGACATCGACGAGGTGATCCGGCTGATCCGCGGCAGCGAGAACTCCGCGCAGGCCAAGGAGCGCCTGATGCGGCGCTTCTCGCTGAGCGACGTCCAGACGCAGTACATCCTCGACACCCCGCTGCGCCGCCTGACCAAGTTCGACCGCATCGAGCTGGAGGCGGAGAAGGACCGGCTCACCGCGGAGATCGAGGAGCTGACCCGGATCCTGGAGTCGGACGCCGAGCTGCGCAAGCTGGTCTCCGCCGAACTGGCCACGGTCGCCAAGAAGTTCGGCACCCCCCGGCGCACGCTGCTGCTGGAGGCGACCGACGTCCCGGCCGCGACCGTGCCACTGCAGGTGGCGGACGATCCGTGCCGGGTCCTGCTGTCCTCGACCGGTCTGCTGGCCCGCACCGCGACCGGCGAGCCGGTCCCCGGGGACGCGGGCGGCAGGCGGCACAAGCACGACGTGATCGTCTCGGCCGTCCCGGCGACGGCCCGGGGCGAGGTGGGCGTGGTGACCTCCGCCGGCCGTCTGCTCCGCCTGAACGTGGTCGACCTGCCCCAGCTGCCGGAGACGGCGTCGGCGCCGAACCTCTCCGGAGGGGCGCCGCTCGCGGAGTTCGTCTCGCTGGAGGACGACGAGACGGTGGTCTGCCTGACGACGCTGGACGAGTCCTCGCCCGGCCTGGCGCTCGGCACGGAGCAGGGCGTGGTCAAGCGGGTCGTCCCGGACTACCCGTCCAACAAGGGCGAGTTGGAGGTCATCACCCTCAAGGACGGCGACCGCATCGTGGGCGGGATGGAGCTGCGCACCGGCGAGGAGGACCTGGTCTTCATCACGGACGACGCCCAGCTCCTGCGCTTCCAGGCCTCCCAGGTCCGCGCGCAGGGCCGCCCCGCGGGCGGTGTGGCGGGCATCAAGCTCGCCGAGGGCGCCAAGGTCATCTCGTTCACGGCCGTCGACCCGGCCGTGGACGCGCTCGTGCTCACGGTCGCCGGTTCGCGCGGCACGCTGGACGACTCGGTCCAGACGACGGCCAAGCTGACCCCGTTCGACCAGTATCCGCGCAAGGGCCGCGCCACCGGCGGTGTCCGCTGCCAGCGGTTCCTCAAGGGCGAGGACTGCCTGTCCCTGGCCTGGGCGGGTCCCGCGCCGGCCCGGGCCGCGCAGAAGAACGGCAACCCGGCCGAACTGCCGGAGCTCGACCCGCGCCGCGACGGCTCGGGCGTGTCGCTGGCGAAGACGGTGTGGGTGGTGGCGGGTCCGGTCTAGGCCGAGGCGTCGGCGGTGGCGGGTCCGGCCCAGGCCGTGACATCGGCGGTGGCGGGCCCGCTCTGGTCCGCGGGGGCTGTGCGGGTCGTGCGGCGCGTTCCGGCCGCACGACACGGTCGTACCGGCCGTACGGCCCGCGCCGGCCGTGCGGGCCGTCCCATCCGTCAGGCCGGAGATCCCGGGGTCCGCCCGGAGGGGTCCGCCTCCACCGGGTACCGCTCCTGGAGGTCCCGGTCCTCCGGGTGCCGCTCCCCGAGGTCCGGGCCCTGCGCATGCCGCTCCCGGGGGTTCTGCTCCTCCGGGTCCTGCACGTAGCGGAGGACGCCCCACATGCCGTGCTCGTCGGCGTGCGGGGCGTCGCTCCCGCACGCCTCGAGTTCCCTGCCGAGCGCGGCGGCGTCGATGCCGGAACCGATGAGCACGAGCTGGGTGAGCCGGGCTTCGCCGGCGGGCCAGGGCTCGGGGTAGAACCGCAGGAACCGTCCGACGGCGTGCACGGTGTAGCGGTTGCGCGGGTCGTGCGGACCGAAGTCGACGAACCCCTTGATCCGGTAGAGCCCGGCGGGACGGCTGTCGAGGAAGCGGATCAGCCGGCGCGGATCGAGGGGCAGGCCGGAGACGAAGGAGAGACTGTCGTAGCCGGTGTGCAGGTGCCCGGCGTGCCCGGACTCGTCGTCGCTCCCGTGCCCGTCGGCGTGCTCCCCGGTGCGGTGCAGGTCGTCGAAGGACAGCTGCCCGACGCGCTCCTCGCTCGGCCGGCAGTCGAAGAGGAACTCGGGATCGACACGGCCGTAGGAGGCGGGCACGACGGCGGCCCGGTCGACGAGCGTCCGCACCAGGCCGAGCACCCTGTCGCCGTCCGCGACGCGATCGAGCTTGTTGACGACGACGAGGTCGGCCAGCGCGAGGTGCCGGTCCAGCTCGGGGTGGCGGACGCGGGTGTCGTCGAACTCGGCGGCGTCCACGACCTCGACGAGGCCGCCGTAGACGACGCGGGGGTTCTCGCTGGCCAGGACCATGCGGACCAGCTCCCGGGGTTCCGCGAGCCCGCTGGCCTCGATCACGACGACGTCGATGCCGGCGGACGGCCGGGTGAGCCGGTCGAGGTAGAGGTCGAGTTCGCTGACGTCCACGGCGCAGCACAGGCATCCGTTGCCGAGGGAGACGGTGGAGTCGCCGAGCGCTCCCGCGACGGCCATGGCGTCGATCTCGACGGCGCCGAAGTCGTTGACGACGGCGCCGATGCGGCTGCCACCGCTGCGGTGCAGGAGGTGGTTGAGCAGCGTGGTCTTGCCGGCGCCGAGGAATCCGGCGAGAACGACGACGGGGATCTGCCGGGCGCCGGGGAGCGGGCCGGGGACGGAGGAGCGCGCGGCACCGCCCGCTTCAGGGGGCGCCTCCCACGAGCCGGCGTCCGCAGCGGGGGCGGGACTCGGGCTCGAACTCAGACTCGGGCTCGGGCTCGGGCTCGGCGAGCCCGGGTTCCTGTCGGCGTCGGGACTCGGGCTCGGTTGGCTCACCGTGCGACCTCTCTCACACCTACCCGCGCGCCGGCTCACGCCGCCGGTGCGCCCACCAGGACTGAATGCCGACCCAGGATACGAGCGGCCGCTCCCCGCCCCGGCGCGGGAACCGGTGCCCCGGAGCCCGTGCGGCGGACCGCCGGTCTCCTGATCAGCCGGCTTTCGCGCCGCTGCCGGAGTCGAGCGGCCCTCCCCGCCGCGGCCCCACCGCCGTCCACCTCCCCCGTCCGCCGGAGCCGCCGGGCGCCTGCGCCGCGGCCGACGCGGAGGTTCGCCCCCCGCCCCTGACGGTCGGGGCGGCCGGCTCAGGTTAGGCTCACCTGTGTGAGTACGTGCGCGACCGTCTCCCGGGACCTCGACGAGCCGATCTCCGGAACCGCGGCCACAGCGACGACGTGGCTGCTGCTGGAGCAGCCCGGCCCGTGGGGTCCCAAGGCGCTCACCTCCAGCCACCTGGACCCCGCTCTCGGGCGGGCCCTGGAGAGTGCGGCGAAGGGTACCGGCGTCCGCATCGCGCTCATCCGCCGTCCCGGGCGGCACGCCGACCGCCGCACGCCGTCCGTGCGCCAGGTGTTCGCGGCCCACACGCTTCCCGGCAACGCGTGGCTGCACAGCGCCACCACGTCCGACCCGGAGGCCCTCCTCCGGCTCGACTTCGACGCGCTGGGCAGGGGCGACCGGCGCGGCTTCGACGAGGTGCTGCGGGGCGGCCCCCACACCGGCGACCCGCTCGCGCTCGTGTGCACCAACGGCAGACGCGACCGGTGCTGCGCCCTCCTCGGCCGCCCGCTCGCCGCCGAGCTCGCCGCCTCCGGCGTGGAGGGCGTCTGGGAGGTCACCCATCTCGGCGGCCACCGCTTCGCGCCGACGCTCCTGGTGCTGCCCCACGGATACGCCTACGGCAGGGCGCAGGCCCACGCGGTCAAGGACGTCCTGCACGGCGTGCGGGAGGGCCGGGTCGCCCTCGACGGCTGCCGGGGCCGCTCGGCCTGGGAGCGGCCGGCTCAGGCCGCCGAGCTGGCGGTGCGCACGGCGGCGGGCGAGTACGCGGCCGACGCGCTGACCGTCGTCGGCACGGACGGTGCCGCGCCGCACTGGGAGGTGACCGTCGGCCACGTCGACGGGCGCCGCTGGAGCGTCCTGGTGTCCCAGGGCGCCTCCCAGCCGCCCCGCCCGGAGAGCTGCGGCGCCGCGGTCCTCGGTACCCCCGGGCGCCTGGACGTCGTCGCCGTCCGCGAACTGGCGACGGCACGGAGCTGACGGCCCCGCCGCCCGCGAGCGACCCCGCGGTGGCGGTGCGCCTCCCCGGCCCTCCCCGAAATCCGGTGAAGGATCCACACCCCGCCCCTGGGGCAGCCCCGGCCCACCCACGTACCGTCGTCCGCATGACCCGCACTCTCCCCACGCGCCGCAGGCGCCTCGGTCTGCCCCGGCGGGTGTTCTCACAGGTACTGCTGATGCAGCTGGCGATCGCCGCCGGCGTCGCAGTGCTTGCGACCGGGCTGTTCCTCGCGCCGCTCAGCCACCAGCTGGACGACCAGGCGATGCGCCGCGCACTCGCCATCGCGGAGACCACCGCCCAGAACCCGCGGATCGCCGAGGACCTGCGGCGGACCGCCCCCACGGCCGGCGGGCCCGTGCAGCGGGAGGCGGAGCGGATCCGGCGGGCCACCGGGGCCGAGTACATCGTGGTGATGGACCTACGAGGCGTGCGGTGGTCGCACACCGACCCGGCGCGCATCGGCAGCAAGGTGTCCACCGACCCCACCCCGGCTCTGGCCGGCCACGAGGTCATGCAGATCGACAGCGGTACCCTCGGCCGCTCGGCCCGCGGCAAGGTACCGCTGCTCGACGCCCGCGGGCGGATCGTCGGCGCCGTGTCGGTGGGCATCGCCTACGAGAGCGTGCGGGCCCGCCTGATCAGCGTCATCCCGGGTCTGCTCGCGTACGCGGGCGGAGCACTGGCCGTCGGCGCGACGGCCGCCTGGCTGGTCTCCCGCCGGATCCAGCGGCAGACCCGGGACCTGGCCTTCTCGGACATCGCCGCCCTGCTCGCGGAGCGCGAGGCGATGCTGCACGGCATCCGGGAGGCGGTCGTGGCCCTGGACCGCACGGGCCGCATCCGCCTCCTCAACGACGAGGCACGGCGCCTGCTGGGCATCGGCGACGAGGCGGTCGGCCGGTCGCCCGAGGAGGCGCTCGGCGCGGGACGCACCGCCGATGTCCTGGCCGGCCGGGTCACGGGCACCGACCTGCTGACCGTGCGCGGGCACCGCGTCCTCGTCGCCAACCGCATGCCGACGGGCGACGGCGGTGCCGTCGCGACCCTGCGCGACCGCACCGAACTGGAACGGCTGGGCCGCGAACTCGACTCCACGCGCGGCCTGATCGACGCGCTGCGGGCCAAGGACCACGAGCACGCCAACCACCTGCACACACTGCTCGGGCTGCTGGAACTGGAGATGTACGACGACGCCGTCGATTTCGTCGGGGAGGTCGTCGGCGACCACCGGGCCACGGCGGAGCAGGTCACCGAGAAGATCGAGGACCCGTTGCTGGCGGCGCTGCTGGTGGGCAAGGCGACGGTCGCCGCGGAACGCGGGGTCGCGCTGTGGGTGTCGGACCGGACGCGGCTGCCGAACCGGCTGGTCGACCCGCGCGGGCTGGTCACGATCGTCGGCAACCTGGTGGACAACGCGCTCGACGCGGTGGCGGCCACCCCGCACGCGCGGGTGGAGGTGGAACTGCGCGCCGAGGGACGCACCGCCGTGCTCCGGGTGTGCGACACGGGACCCGGGATCCCCGCGGACCGGCGCGAGCTGGTCTTCATGGAGGGGTGGTCGACCAAGACGCCGCCCGCACACGGCAAGCGCGGCATAGGGCTGTCGCTGGTCCGCAGGCTCGCCGAACGGCAGGGAGGGAGCGTGACGGTGGGCGAGGCGGACGGTTCGGGCGCGGAGTTCACGGTGGTGCTGCCGGAGGCACTCGCCGAGGACGGCCTGGAGGAACCGGACCTCACCGCCACCGACACCGCCGAGGAGGCCTCGCGATGACCCGCGCCCGGAGCGGACCGGGCCGGGGTCGGCAGCGGCCCGCAGCCGGGCGGACGGGCCGGGGACGGGGCCGGCGGCCGCGTCCCCGGCCCGCGGGCGTCAGCCGGCCGACTTGGCCGCCTGCTCGACGAACTCGGTCGTGTACGTCTTGGCCAGGTCCACCTTGGCGTTCTTGATGTTCGGGTTGAACGCCTTGAGGACCTTCTCGACGGTCTGCGGACCGTCGGCCGGCATCACGCCGTCCTCGGTGAACATCGGCAGGGTGCTCTTGACGGCCTCCGCGTAGAGGGTCTTGTCGCCCTGCGAGTAGTCGGCGGGCATCTTGGCCGCGATCTCGGCCGCGCTGTGCCCGGACATCCACCGGAGCGTCTTGACGAAGGCGTTGGCCAGCTTCTGCACCGCTTCCTTGTGGCTGTTGACCCACTCGGTCTGCATGTACAGGCTGGACGACGGGTACGGGCCGCCCAGCGCCTTCCGCGAGCCCTCCGGCGTCCGCATGTCGAGCAGGACGGTGCCCGCCTTCTTGTCCATGATCGTCGCGACGGTCGGGTCGGTCGTCATGCCGCCGTCGATGGCGCCCTTCTGCAGCGCGGAGACGAAGGTCGGTCCCGCGCCGACGGCGACCGGGGTGAACTCGCTGACGTCCACACCGTTCTGGACCGCGAGGTACTTGGTGAGGAAGTCGGTGGAGGAACCCAGGCCGGTGACGCCGAGCTTCTTGCCCTTGAAGTCCTTCGGGGACTTGATCCTGCCCGCCGCCTTGGTGGAGACGATCTCCACTTCACCGGGCGCGTGCGAGAACTGGACGACGGACTCCACCTGCTTGCCCTTGACCTGCAGGTCGAGGGTGTGGTCGTAGAAGCCGACCGCGCCCTGGACCTGGCCGGAGACGAGGGCGGTCTCGGCCTGGACGCCGGCCGGTTCGCTCAGCAGCTGCACGTCGAGGCCCTCGGCCTGGAAGTAGCCGAGGCGCTGGGTGAGCATGGCGGGCAGGTAGATGACCTTGTCCAGGCCGCCGACCATGATCTTGACGTGTTCACCCTTGCCGCCGCCCGAGCCGCTGCCGGTGTCGGCGGTGGAGCTCGCCGCGTCGTTGGCGCAGGCGGTGAGGGAGGACAGGGCGAGCAGGCCGGCGAGGGCCGACGCGGCGATTCTGGCGGTTGTGCGCATGACAGTTCACGTCCTTGTGAAGAGAGCGGTAGGGGACGGGCGAAAGCGGTACGGGGATGTCGTGAAGGGGCCGTTCAGCGCTCGGAGTCGGCGGGCTTCCAACGGAAGATGCGGCGCTCGGCGAAGGTGAGCAGCCCCTCGGCGAGGAGCGCGACGACGGCGAGGATGACCATCGCGGCGTACACGCCGGCCGCGTTGAAGGTGCCCTGGGACTGCGCGACGAGCAGGCCGACGCCCTTGGTGGCGCCGATGTACTCGCCGACGATGGCGCCGATGAGGGCGAAGCCGAAGCTGACGTGCAGACTGGTGAAGATCCATGACGTCGCCGACGGGATGACGACCTGGAAGGTGACCCGCCGGTCGCTCGCGCCGAGGATCCGGGCGTTGGCGACGAGGTTGCGGTCGACCTCGCGGGCGCCCTGGAAGGCGTTGAAGAACACCGGGAAGAAGACGAGGACGACGGCGGAGGCGATCTTGGAGGCCGGTCCCAGCCCGAACCAGATCACGAAGATCGGGGCGAGGACGATCCTCGGTATGGAGTTGAGCACCTTGATGTAGGGGCCGAGGACGTCGGCGAGGAAGGCGACGCGCCCCAGCGCGATACCGAGCACCACGCCGGCCACCACACCGAGCACCCAGCCGATCAGGGCTTCGTAGAGGGTGTACCAGATCTGCTCGCCCAGGGAGCCGAGCGCGGTCCCGTGCGTGAGCCAGGTCCAGATCTGGTCCCAGATCTGCGAGGGCATCGAGAAGTTGAACCGGTCGATGACCTCGGCTCGTGACAACCCCTCCCACAGGCCCAGCACGAGCACCAGGAGCAGGACGCGGCCGCCGACGACGACCGCCCTGCGTCTGCGGGCGGCGCGGGCACGGGAGTACGCGCGGTCGGGCGTCTTGGCCGTCTCGGCCACCGGTGTGGTGATGACCTCAGGCGACATGGGCGGCACTCCTCTCACGGGTGATGCGGACCTCTTCCCCGAGGGACTCCCAGATCTCGCGGTAGATGTCGACGAACCGCGTCTGCAGCCGGACCTCCTCGACCTTGCGCGGCCGCGGGAGGTCGATGTCGAAGGTCTGCTTCACGGTCGCCGGGCCGGCCGTCATCACGACGACCCTGTCGGCCAGTGCGATGGCCTCCTCCAGGTCGTGCGTGACGAACACGACGGACGCGCGGGTCCCCTCCCACAGCTCCAGCAACTCGTCCGACATCAGCGCCCGGGTCTGCACGTCGAGCGCCGAGAAGGGCTCGTCCATCAGCAGGATCTCCGGGTCGTTGACGAAGGTCGCGGCCAGCGCGACGCGCTTGCGCTGACCTCCGGAGAGCTGGTGCGGGTAGCGGTCCTCGAAGGCGGCGAGCCCGACCCTGGCCAGCCACGCGCGGGCCCGCCGCTTCGCCTCGTCCTTCGGCACCCCACGGAAGCGGGGGCCCGCCATGACGTTGGACAGCACCGTGCGCCACGGGAAGGTGGCGTCCTGCTGGAACACGAACCCGACCTTGTCGCCGACGCCGCGAACCGGCCGCCCGGCCACCAGCACCTCACCGTCTGTGGGTTCCTCCAGACCGCTGACCAAGGTCAGTGTGGTCGACTTGCCGCAGCCGGTGGGGCCGACCACGGCCACGAACTCGCCGCGCTCCACGGAGAGGTCGAGGTCCCGGACAGCCGCGTGCAGGTCCCCCGAGGGGGTCCTGAACGTTTTGCTCGCGCCCCGCAGTTCAATGGCGGGGCTGGTGTCTGCGCTCATGGGTG
The DNA here is from genome assembly GCF_053587115.1 of Streptomyces sp. NPDC003697. Classification (NCBI taxonomy): domain Bacteria; kingdom Bacillati; phylum Actinomycetota; class Actinomycetes; order Kitasatosporales; family Streptomycetaceae; genus Streptomyces; species Streptomyces sp. NPDC003697. Next base: position 34,755 of record NZ_JBSFNN010000010.1, on the reverse strand, counting down.
GGACGGTATGACCCGTCCCCGCCGCAGCAGCAGTCTTGTGGGCGCAAGACGTTCTTATGCTCGCAAGAACCTGTTGTGCTCGTTTTGATCGCGCTACAACAGCGGAGCCGAAGACACGGGCTCAGCGCTCGCCCGGCCGTGCAGAAAGAGGCTCGATGATTGACGTCCTGGTGGTCGACGACGACTTCCGTGTCGCGGAGATCAACGCCCAGTACGTGGGGAGGGTTCCCGGCTTCCGGGTGGTCGCCCGCGCGCACAGCGCCGCCCAGGCCCTGACGGCCGTGCAGGGCGCGGGCATAGACCTGGTCCTGCTCGACCACTACCTGCCCGACCGGACGGGCCTCGAACTCGTCCACCGGATGCGCGAACAGGGCCTCGGCACCGACGTCATAATGATCACGGCGGCCAGCGACGTGACGACCGTGCAGCAGGCCATGCGTCTGGGCGCACTGCACTACCTGGTCAAGCCCTTCACCTTCGCCGCGCTGCGCTCCCGCCTGGCCTCCTACGCCGCCCTGCGCCGCACCGTGGACCGGGTCGGCGGGCACGGCGTCGCCCAGGAGCAGGTGGACCGGATCTTCGGCGCCCTGCGCACCACGCCGGCGCCCCAGGCACCGGGCCTGCCCAGCGGCCACTCCGAACCGACCACGGACCTCATCTGCGGCGTCCTCCACGACGCCGACCGTCCGCTGTCGGCCCACGAGGTGGCCGCCCGGACCGGACTGAGCCGCTCCACGGCCCAGCGCTACCTCCGCCACCTGGAACAGGCCGGCCGCCTGCACCTGTCCCTCAGGTACGGCGACACGGGGCGCCCCGAGCACCGGTACGCGTGGGTGGCGCCGTAGTGGGCCGCCCCTCGCCGACGCGACCGGCGGCGCATGTGCCTCGCGCCGCCCCGCAGCGGCCACTTCCGCCCAGTGCCGCGGCAGGCAACGTTCGCCCGTCAATGGAGCGGCGTCCGGTGCGTGCTCTCGGCGTGCCGGCCGAACGCGGGGCGAAGGTTGCCTGCCGCGGCACTAGACGGCCCCCGCCCCCGTCAGCGACCGCACCTCGGTCTCCGCGTGCTTGGCCTCGTCCGGCGGTTCGGCCGAGGTCACGGTGCCGAGCCAGCCCGCGAGGAAGCCGAGCGGGATGGACACGAGGCCGGGGTTGTCCAGCGGGAAGTACTGGAAGTCGACACCGGGGAACAGCGAGCCGGGACCGCCGGACACCACCGGGGACAGCAGCACCAGGACCAGCGCCGGGAGCAGCCCGCCGTACACGGACCACACCGCGCCGCGGGTGGTGAAGCCGCGCCAGAACAGCGAGTAGAGCAGCACGGGCAGGTTCGCCGACGCGGCCACCGCGAAGGCCAGGCCGACCAGGAAGGCGACGTTGAGGTCGCGGGCGAGCAGCCCCAGCCCGATCGCCAGCAGGCCGATGCCGACGGCGGCGACCCGTGCCACCGCGACCTCACTGCGCCGCCGGGAGCCGCGCCGGCGCAGCGAGGCGTGCAGATCGTGGGCCACGGACGCCGAGGAGGCCAGGGTGATGCCCGCGACCACGGCGAGGATCGTGGCGAAGGCGACGGCCGCCACGACCGCGAACAGCACCGTGGCACCGGTGGAGTCGGCCCCTCCGCCCAGGTCGAGCGCCAGCAGGGGGACCGCCGTGTTCCCCGCCGCGTTCGACCCGCGCACGGCCTCCGGGCCGACGATCGCGGCCGCGCCGAAACCGAGGACGACGGCCATCAGGTAGAAGCCGCCGATGAGGCCGATGGACCAGAGCACCGACCGGCGGGCGGCCCGCGCGGTCGGCACGGTGTAGAAGCGCGAGAGGATGTGCGGCAGCCCTGCCGTGCCCAGCACCAGCGCCAGCCCCAGGCTGATGAAATCCAGGCGTGCGCTCCAGTCGCCGCCGTACTTCAGTCCGGGCGCGAGGAAGGCCGCCCCGTGGCCGCTGCGCTCGGCGGCGGTGAGCAGCAGACGGTCGATGTCGCCGTGGAAGCGGACCAGCACGAGAGCGGTCAGGACGACGGTGCCGCCGAGGAGCAGCACCGCCTTGACGATCTGGATCCAGGTGGTGGCCCGCATCCCGCCCAGGGACACGTAGATCACCATGAGCGCGCCGACGCCGACGACGGCCCAGGCCTGCGCCGCCTCGCCGGTCCGCCCGAGGAGCAGCCCGACCAGACTGCCCGCCCCCACCATCTGCGCCACCAGGTACAGGACGGACACGGTCACGGAGGAGGCGCCCGCCGCGATGCGCACCGGCCGCTCGCTCATCCGTGCCGCGACCACGTCGGCGAGGGTGAACCGTCCGCAGTTGCGGACCAGTTCGGCGACGAGGAAGAGCACCACCAGCCAGGCCACGAGGAAGCCGACCGCATACAGCAGCCCGTCGTACCCGAACAGCGCGATCAGCCCGGTGACACCGAGGAAGGAGGCGGCCGACATGTAGTCGCCCGCGATGGCAAAACCATTCTCCATGGGCGTGAAGAGCCGCCCGCCCGCGTAGAACTCCTCGGCGGAACCGTGCCGGTTGCGGCCCACCCAGGTGGTGATCGCCAGCGTGACCGCCACGAAGGCGCTGAACAGCAGGAGTGCCAGGGTCTGGTGGTCGCCGGTCACGAGGCACCACCCCGCACGCCGCGGGTCAGCTCCTGGGTGTCCCAGCGCAGGTCGAGCGCGGCCCGGTCACGGCGCAGCCGGGCGTGCCGGGCGTAGGCCCAGGCGAGGAGGAAGGTGCTGAGGAACTGGCCGAGACCCGCCAACATCGCCACGTTCACCGCGCCCGCCACCCGCCGGGCCATGAACTCGGGCGCGGTCGTCGCGGTGACGACGTACCCCACGTACCAGACGAGGAAGGCCGTGACGGCCGGGATCACGAAACCGCGGTACCGCCTGCGCACCTCCTGGAACGCCGCGCTGCGCTGCACCGCGACGTACACGTCGGCCGCCGCGCCGCAGCCCGGCTCGCGGTGCGCCGCCCGGACCGCCGGTGTGGGCGCGCCGGTGCTGTCCACCTCGCCCCAGCCGGAGGCCAGCGCGTCGTACCAGGGGTCGCGGTACCTCATGTCTCCGGGCCGGGGGGCCGGGGGCCGTCCGGCGTAGTGCTCGGCCACGTCCTCACCGCCGCCACCTCGGGGACGACCGTTGCTTGACTGCATGCCCAAGCATGGACAGAACGGGAGGACCTGCGACCTCCCTTCCCCCTGCTCTTCACCCCATCAGGTGACCCGCCCCGCACCGGCAACCGGCAGCCAGCGGCGCATGACAACGGGACCGGCACCGGGCCGGGCGGCGCGCCGCCCGGCCCGGTGCCGGTCCCGCCCGGCCGCGCACGCGCGCGGCGCCTCCCGAGGCCGGGGCGGGCGGACCCGGCGCACCGGAGCCCCGCGGCGGCTACGCGTCGATGCGCGAGCGGTCCAGCGTCGCCGCCGAGCTCGAGATGAACTCCTTGCGGGGTGCGACGTCGTTGCCCATGAGCAGGTCGAAGACCTGTTCCGCGGCCTCCAGGTCGGAGAGGTTGATCCGGCGCAGGGTGCGGTGGCGCGGGTCCATGGTCGTCTCGGCCAGCTGGTCGGCGTCCATCTCGCCGAGGCCCTTGTAGCGCTGGATCGAGTCCTTGTACCGGATGTTCTTGCTCTGGAGCTCCAGCAGCTTGTCGCGCAGCTCGCGGTCCGAGTACGTGTAGACGTACTTGTCCTGGCCCTTCTTCGGCTGGACCAGCTCCACGCGGTGCAGCGGCGGCACGGCGGCGAAGACCCGGCCCGCCTCGACCATGGGCCGCATGTAGCGGTGGAACAGCGTGAGTAGCAGCGTGCGGATGTGGGAGCCGTCGACGTCGGCGTCGGTCATCATGATGATCTTGCCGTAGCGGGCCGCGTCCAGGTCGAAGGTCCGGCCGGACCCGGCTCCTATGACCTGGATGATCGCGCCGCACTCGGCGTTCTTCAGCATGTCCGTCACGGACGACTTCTGGACGTTGAGGATCTTGCCGCGGATCGGCAGCAGTGCCTGGAACTCCGAGTTCCGGGCGAGCTTGGCCGTACCGAGCGCGGAGTCGCCCTCCACGATGAACAGCTCGCTGCGGTCGACGTCGTCACTGCGGCAGTCCGCCAGCTTGGCGGGCAGCGAGGAGGACTCCAGGGCCGTCTTCCGGCGCTGGGCGTCCTTGTGCTGGCGGGCGGCGATGCGCGTGCGGGCGGCGGCGACGGCCTTCTCCAGCACCACGCGGGCCTGCTGGGCGGCGTCGCGCTTGGTGGAGGTCAGGAACGCCTTCAGCTCCTTGGAGACCACGTTGGTCACGATGCGCCGGGCCGCCGAGGTGCCGAGGACCTCCTTGGTCTGGCCCTCGAACTGCGGCTCGGCGAGGCGCACGGTGACGACGGCGGTGAGGCCTTCCAGGGCGTCGTCCTTGACGATGTCGTCCTCGGCGACGCGCAGCAGCTTCTTGGCGCGCAGCACCTCGTTCATCGTCCGGGCGACGGCCTGCTCGAAGCCGGCGACGTGGGTGCCGCCCTTGGGGGTGGCGATGATGTTGACGAAGGACCGCAGCGTGGTCTCGTAGCCGGTGCCCCACCGCAGCGCGACGTCCACACCCAGTTCCCGGGTGACCTCGGTGGGCGTCATCTGCCCGTGCTCGTCGAGGACGGGGACCGTCTCCTTGAAGGTGCCCTGCCCGGTGAGGCGGAGGATGTCGCACACCGGCCTGTCGCTCGCCAGGAACTCGCAGAACTCGCTGATGCCGCCGTCGAAGCGGAAGGATTCCTCGCCCTTGCTGCCGCCGTCGCCGAGCCCGACCTCGTCACGGACGACAATGGTCAGGCCGGGCACCAGGAACGCGGTCTGGCGGGCGCGCTGGTGCAGTGTCTCCAGGGAGAGCTTGGCGTCCTTGAGGAAGATCTGGCGGTCGGCCCAGTAGCGGACGCGCGTGCCGGTGCGGCTCTTGGGGATCTTCCTCGCCTTGCGCAGGCCGCCCTTGGCCTCGAAGGCGGCGTCGGGTCCCCTCCCGCCGAACGCGCCGGGCACGCCGCGCCGGAAGCTGATGGCGTGGGTGTGGCCGTCGCGGTCGACCTCGACGTCCAGGCGGGCGGAGAGGGCGTTGACCACGGAGGCGCCTACGCCGTGCAGGCCTCCGGAGGCCGCGTAGGAGCCGCCGCCGAACTTGCCGCCCGCGTGCAGCTTGGTCATGACGACCTCGACGCCGGACAGGCCGGTCTTGGGCTCGACGTCGACCGGGATGCCGCGGCCGTTGTCCCGCACCTCGACGGAGCCGTCGTCGTGCAGGATCACCTCGATGTGGTCGCAGTAGCCGCCGAGGGCCTCGTCGACGGAGTTGTCGATGATCTCCCACAGGCAGTGCATCAGACCGCGGCTGTCGGTGGATCCGATGTACATGCCCGGGCGCTTGCGTACGGCCTCGAGCCCCTCGAGGACGAGCAGGTGCCGCGCGGTGTAGTTGGAACCGTCCCGGTCTGCTCCTGCCAGCAGCGCTGTGGACGGCACGGACGTCTCGGCGGTCACGCGGTTCGCTCCTCGCTGAATTTCAGATGGGGCCCTGTGGGGTAAGGCCGCGGCTTGGTTTGCCGCTCAGAGGGTACCGAGGCCTGGTAGAGCCGTTGCAACGCAACCCTCGGCAGGGAACCAGAGTAGTAGACAGTCGTAAGGACGTTCGATCCTTCGATGGAGTGAAGCGGGAATCACGTTCCCTTCCAGGCATGAACCATTTAGGCTCCGGGCACGTCCTCATGCACAACCGGCAACCCGGCCGGGGGGACCGACCATGACCGACAGCGCGAAACCGTAAGACACACAGACACGCAATACGGCACATTCGCCGCCACAGCGGCAGCAGACAGCCACCCCGGAAAACTTTTTTCGAGGAAAAGCCGCGATCGGGAACGTTTGGGGCTGGTTGGATGTTGACCCTGGTACGACAGCTCGTCGAGCTAGAGAAGAGGCGACGTGACTACTGTTCTGACCCCCGCGAGCCCGCTGACGGCCGCTGATCGATGCGACCGCTGCGGCGCCCAGGCATACCTGCGCGTCGTCCTGCTGAGCGGCGGAGAACTGCTCTTTTGCGCCCACCATGGTCGCAAGTTCGAGCCGGAACTCAAGAAGATCGCCGCTGAGATACAGGACGAAACCGAGCGCCTGACCTCCGTCAACACGACGACCGCGTCCGACGACGAGCGCTGACACCCTCGCACGACGAGCAGCGCCGGCGCAGGCCGGCACACGGGCGGCCGCCCCTGAAAAGCAGGAGCGGCCGCCCGTCGTCATGCCCGGCGTGACCCGTTCCGCGACGGGCCGCAGCGGTCAGGTCCCGGCGGGCACGCGCCCCGGCCCGCTCGCGCGGGCGGCCGGACTCAGCGCGCGGGCCACCTCGGACACGCGCGTGTAGACCCCCGGGCTCCCCGCGCGCCCGCAGCCGATCCCCCACGAGACCAGGCCGATCAGCTTCCCCCGCGCGACCAGCGGCCCGCCACTGTCCCCCTGGCAGGCATCGTGGCCGCCCTCCTTCTCCCCCGCACAGAGCATGGTCGCCGGCACGTAGGCGCTCTCGCCGGCGCCGCCCGGGTACGCCCGCCGGCACTCGGCGTCGGACAGGACGTGGACGGGGGCGGCGCGCAGGGTGTGCGCGTAGGCGGAGCCACCGGTGGTGTCCCCCCAGCCGTAGACCAGGGCGCTCGTGCCCGGTGCGTACGCCGTGTCGCCCGGCCCCGCCATCGCGATCACCGCGCTCGCGGGCACGGGCCGGGCGAGGGTGATCACGGCGAAGTCCCCGGAGTTGCGGGCGCCGTCGTAGCGCGGGTTGACCCACACACGGCGCACGGGGATCTCCTTGCCCTGCTGCGAGAGCAGATCCGTGCGGCCGGAGATGATCCTGAAGTCGGGTGTGGGTGGCGCGCCCAGGACCTCCCTGCCCAGACAGTGGGCGGCCGTCAGGACAGTGGTGCGGCCGACGGCCACGCCTCCACAGAACTGCCCGGCCCGGGTACCTCCGAAGCGGTCACGGCTGGCGAGAGCCACCGTCCACGGGCTCTGCGAGACGTCGACGGGGAACCCGCCTATGACGACGCTGTCGGCGCCGGCGGAGGAAGCCGTCACCATCGGTATCGCGGCCCCCGCGGCCGCCAGCACCAGCGGCCGGGCCAGAACCCGGGCAATGCGGTGTCGCATGCATGCTCCTTACTCCCGGTGTCATGGGTGACACCCAGAGTCATGCAGAGCCGCGCGACCCGCAGCACGAGGGCCCGGTCCCCACTGGGCTACTGGGGGGACCGGGCCCTTGCGTGCGTTACGGCTGCGACCTAGTCGAGGTAGTCGCGCAGCACCTGCGAACGCGACGGGTGGCGCAGCTTCGACATGGTCTTGGACTCGATCTGGCGGATGCGCTCGCGCGTGACGCCGTAGACCTTGCCGATCTCGTCGAGGGTCTTGGGCTGGCCGTCGGTGAGACCGAACCGCATGGAGACGACGCCCGCCTCGCGCTCGGACAGGGTGTCGAGCACCGAGTGCAGCTGCTCCTGCAGCAGGGTGAAGCTGACCGCGTCGGCGGGGACGACGGCCTCGGAGTCCTCGATGAGGTCACCGAACTCGCTGTCGCCGTCCTCGCCCAGCGGGGTGTGCAGGGAGATGGGCTCGCGGCCGTACTTCTGGACCTCGATGACCTTCTCCGGGGTCATGTCGAGCTCCTTGGCCAGCTCCTCCGGGGTGGGCTCGCGGCCCAGGTCCTGGAGCATCTGGCGCTGTACGCGCGCGAGCTTGTTGATGACCTCGACCATGTGCACCGGGATACGGATGGTGCGGGCCTGGTCGGCCATCGCGCGGGTGATCGCCTGCCGGATCCACCAGGTGGCGTACGTGGAGAACTTGTAGCCCTTGGTGTAGTCGAACTTCTCCACCGCGCGGATCAGACCGAGGTTGCCCTCCTGGATGAGGTCCAGGAAGAGCATGCCGCGGCCGGTGTACCGCTTGGCCAGCGAGACCACCAGACGGAGGTTGGCCTCCAGGAGGTGGTTCTTGGCGCGGCGGCCGTCCTCGGCGATGATCTCCAGCTCACGCTTGAGCTTGGGGGCGAGCTTGTCCGAGTTCGCCAGCTTGTCCTCGGCGAAGAGGCCCGCCTCGATGCGCTTGGCGAGCTCGACCTCCTGCTCGGCGTTGAGCAGGGGGACCTTGCCGATCTGCTTCAGGTAGTCCTTGACCGGGTCCGCGGTGGCACCGGCCGCGGCGACCTGCTGCGCGGGCGCGTCGTCCTCGTCCTCGTCGGAGAGCACGAAGCCGGCGCTCTCGGTGCCCTCGGGCTCCTCCGGCCCCGCCTTGGCCTCCTCGAGCACCTCGTCCTCGAGCACCTCGACGTCGTCCTTCTTGGCGGCGGTGGTCTTCTTGGCCGCCGTCTTCTTGGGCGCGGTCGTCTTCTTCGCCGCGGCCTTCTTGGCGGCGGTCGTCTTCTTGGCCGCCGCCTTCTTCGGCGCGTCGTCCTCGGCGGACGTGTCGGCGGGCGCCGCAGGCGTGGCGCCGGCGGTGGCCTTCCTGGTGGTCACCGTCTTCGCCGGGACCGACTTGGTGGCGGTGCGCTTGGCCGGACTCTTCGCTGCGACGCTCTTACGGGTCCGCTTGTTTGGTTCCGCGGCACTGACCATCAGCGTCACACCCTCTTCCTCGAGGATCTGGTTGAGGCTGCGCAGTACGTTCTTCCACTGAGTGGCCGGAATCTGGTCAGCTTCGAAGGCCCGACGCACATCGTCGCCGGCGATCTGCCCCTCAGCCTTTCCCCGCTCAATGAGCGCCATGACAGAGACGGACTCGGCGATCTCCGGCGGGAGCGTACGGGATGTGCTGGCCGACACGAACAACCTCTCGGAACGTTGGAAAACGGCTTCCGGCCCTGTCCACAGTGGACAGGAGCCGACCACCGGCCTTGGGATGGGCCGACGGCGCGGGCGGGGCCGGGAAGAGGCACAGCGCCGTGAACGGCGTCCGTATTCCTCCGCGGCTGTCACCTCTTAGGTCATCGCGCTGTCTCCACAAGCGTTACGCCCACTCTGCGTGGCCCGAGTCACACCCCGTAAGCATCAAAAACGGTCAGACAGGGTCAAGTGTGCTCGCTCTGCCGGTTGCGGCAGCCCGTCGGCGGACCCGCCGGAGCCGTGATCGCACGCGGACCCCGCCGGGTTCCCGAAGGATCCGGCGGGGTCCCGCGGAGACGTTCACCGGCCGGGCGGCGGCGCGACGGCACAGGCCGGGGCCGCCGTCCACGCGGACAGGCGTTCGTGTGCGCGTTCGCGCGTGCTCAGTGCTCGCGCGGCGCGGGGACCACGCGCTCCACCTCGGGGTGGACCGTGAGCAGCTGCCGCATGGCGGACTCGGCCGCCGATCCGTCGCCCGCCGCGAGCGCGTCGACGATCCGGGCGTGCTGCGCGAGGGCGGTCTCGTTCGGCCGGTCGCAGCCGGTGACCGGACCGCCGGAGACCTGGAGGGCGGCCGAGACGATTCCGGACAGGTGTTCCAGCATGCGGTTGCCCGCGACCTGGATCAGCAGCGTGTGGAACTCGGCGTCCGCGCGCGAGAAGGTCAGCGCGTCGCCCTGCCCCAGGGCGTGCCCCATGATCTCCACCATGTCGGCCAGGCGCTGCTGGACGTCCTCGCGCCCGTGCCCGGCGGCTAGACGGGCGGCCAGCGGCTCGATCGTCCAGCGCAGCTCGCTCAGCTCGCGGCGCTGGTCGTCACGCTGCGGCCCGAAGGCCCGCCACTCGATGATGTCCGGATCGAGGAGGTTCCAGTCACTGACCGGCCGCACGCGCGTGCCGACGTTCGGGCGGGCGCTGACCAGGCCCTTGGCCTCCAGAACGCGAAGCGACTCGCGGACGACGGTGCGGGACACCTCGAAACGCTGCCCGATCTCCTCGGGCACCAGCGGGCGATCGGCGCCCAGGTCCCCCGACACGATCATCTGTCCCAGCTGCTGGACGAGTTGGCCGTGCAGTCCGCGGCCGCGGCTGCCCGCGGCGCGCCGGCCCACCCGGCCCAGCTCCGGTTCGGCACTGCCCTCCCAGGCGGGCGGTGCGGCGCGATCGGGGACGGGGGTATCGGTGTAGGGATAGCGGTCGACTCCGCCCGGGCCGGCGATACCTGAGTCTGAGGAGCGGGCGGCGGTCATCATGGTGTGCGCAAGGGTACTCACGAGTCCTTTGTCGGCGCTGCTTCCAACTCCCTTGAGGTCTTTGGTGAAAAGCACACGAAAGGGTGATCGCCCACTTCGTCGCAATTGACGCCTTATCGAAAAGAAGTGGCGCTTCCATGGGAATTTGCCTGCATGGAGTGACCGAAAGAGCACACACAGCGATCACCGCGCCCGGCTGCGCAGGACCGTGAACAGATAGCCACAGGCAAGCGTGGCCAGGGACAATGTCAGCGCGGCGCCCACGGGTTGAGCGATCAAGCGGGCCGCCGCGGTGAGATAGCGGTCTCCGCCGAAGGGCCACTGCAACAGGAGCACGTGCCGCAACCTGACAGGTAGGCCGGACGCGAGCCGTGTCACCGCTGCCCCGTCCAGCGCCCACTGCAGAAGCGGTAAGACGAGGACGGGCACAGCGAGCACGGCCGCGACGCCGGCCGCGGTGGAGCGGAACAGACCCGCGGCCAGGACGCCGGCCCAGGCGCAGCCGACCACGAGTCCCGTCCAACTCGCACCCAGCCAGAGCCAGTCGCCGGGCACCCTGGTGAGCTCCGCCCCGTAGACGACGTAGAGCACCTCGGCGTCGCAGCCGATCGTGAGGAAGGCCAGGGCGAGCGCGGTGGCGGTGGCGACGAGGAGTTTCGCGGCGAGCAGCCCCAGCCGCCGGGGCACGGTGCCACGGTCCGCCGCCAGCGCGGGGTGGCGGAACTCGTCACCGAAGGAGAGCGCGCCGAGCAGGCCCGCGCCGAGGGCCGCCGGCGGGAGCGGCAGCAGCTGTGGCCAGCCGGCCAGCAGCCGTGCCTGCGGGGTGTGCCCGATCCGGCCCAGGAGCAGCGCCGTCAGCGCCGAGAGGGCGAGAACGGCGGCCCCGGTGACGAAGCCCGTGCCGACACCGGCGGCGCGGCGCAGCTCGTAGCGCAGGGGGCGGAGAGGGCCGGCGCCGGGACGGACGCGGATGGGTGGCGGCAGGGAGGAGCCGCCCCACGCGGCCGCCTCGGCGGGGCGCGGCGTGGGGATGGACGTCTGCGCGGTGCCGGAGGGGGCCGTGCCGGGAAGGTGCCGGTGGCGGACCGGCCGGGCCGGCGCACCCCCCTGAGCCGGTGCCTCATGGGCCGTCGCGTGCTGGGGTGCGCGCTGGGAAGCGGTCTGGACGCCCCCGCCGAGCGATCCGGCCGGTGCCGAGGCCGGGGTGTCGGTGCGCATCCGCCGCTGCCGGTCATCCGTTCGGGTCGATCGGAGATCTGTACGAGCGGATTCGGCCAGGGCATCCGCGTGCGCGGACCTGGCGGGCGCCTCCCGGCCGGCGGGCGTGGACGGGAGGTCGGTATGGGCGTGGGCGGCTTGGGGGCCGGTACGGGTGGGTGCGGCCTGAAGGCCGGTCCGGGCGGCCCCGGCCGGGAGGTCGGCGCGGGAAGACCCGGCCTGAACCTCGGCGCGGGCGGACCCGGCCGGGAGGTCGGTACGGGCCGGGGCCACCGGGACGTCGGCTCGGGCGGGCGGGGGCTTCAGGTCGGTGCGGGCGGGCGCGGGCGGGACGTGGGGGCGGTCGGGCTCTCCCGTCCTGTCCGAACCGCCGGAGCCGTTGCCGGAGGACGGGTGCCCGGGTGCCGCCGTGCCCGCGGCTTGCCCGTGCGCCCGCGCGTCCCCGCCGGGGGCGTGCGCGGGGAGGGCCGGGGAGGCGAGCGCGTGAAGGGAGGCAGGCGCCGGTTCCCGCGTGGCGGGCGTGCCGCCGGCGCGGTCGGCGCCCCAGCCGCTGCCCGGACGGACGGTGACGGCGGCATCCACGTCCGCGGCGCGCACCGCGGCGGCAACCGTCTCCCTGCGCACGGCCGCGGAAGCCGTGGCGCCTCTGTCACCGTGAGCCGCGGCGAGCGCGTCATCCCCGTGAACCCTGGGCTGGGCACCGGTCCGGTGAGCGGCGGCACGGGCACCGGTCCCGTCAGCCGTGGGCTGGGCGTCGCCCTCGTGGGCCGTGGGGCGGGTGCCGACCCCGCACGCCCTCTCGGGCTTCTCCCCGTCGCGGGCCGTGGTGTCGGCGTCTTCCGCCCGTGCCTCGACGGAGACGTCTTCCGCACGCCCCGCGCCCAGGGCGCGGTCCGCGGGGGGCGGCACGGGCTCCCTGCCGGACCGCCCGGCGCCACCGGCGCTGTCCGCGCGTGCGGAGAGGCGACCGTCCCGCGGGTGGACGGCGGATGTCTCCGGGGCGCCTACCGGGCGGAAGGCCGTGGACGTCGGTGCGGTCTCCGGCCGTTGCGTTCCGCCCCGCCTCTCGTCGCCGGGCGAGCGGGCGTCGGCGGGACGGCGGTCTCCGGCGGCGGACTCCCCCACTCCCGCACGGACGGGCTGCCCGGACGCCTGCTCCTTGCCGGGGGCCGCCGACGGCACCGACGGCGCCCCGGGCCGTTCGGCGGTCTGCGGCGCACTCGCGGGAGCCGGTCCCGCGCCGGGTCCCATGTCACCGACCTCGTCGGCGAGTTGGTGCACGAGAATGCCGTGCCGGAACGCGGTCTCGCCGATGTCGGCACACGTACTGCCGTAGACGTACAGCCGGTTGTCGTCCTCTCTGACGACCTCCACCGATCGCCGCTCGGTGCGGGCCTCCTTGGTGAGCAGGGCCGCGAGGCGGGTGGCGTGGGGGCTGCGGACGGCCACCCGGGGACGCAGCCGGTGGCGGCCGAAGTCCGCGGCGTCCTGGTCGGCGACGATCCTGCCCCGCTCGAGCGTGACGACACGGTCGGCCGTGCGCGCGGCCTCCTTGGGATCCGCCGTCGTGTAGAGGACCGTGCCGCCCTGGGCGGCGTGGGCCCGCAGCATGCCGTGGAGCCAGCGGTTTTCCCGCGCGGAGATTCCGTCGGCCGGTTCGTCGAGGACGAGCGTGTGCGGGTCGGCCAGCAGCGCGCAGGCCAGTCCGAGGCGGCGGTCGGTGCCGCGGGAGAGGCTACCCAGGCGCTCGTCGCGCAGGCTGACGAGGCCGACCACCTCGAGGACTTCGTCGGCACGTCGGGCCGGGACGCCCGCCGCGGCGCACAGCATGCGCAGGTGGCCGCGGACCGTGCGGGACGGATGCCCCGGTACCTCCCCCAGGAGGACACCGACCTCGTGCGACGGGTGAGGGATGTGGTGCAGGGGACGGCCCTTGAAGTGCGTGATGCCACGACCCTGTTGGAGTTCGAGCATGAGTCTGAGCGTCGTCGTCTTGCCCGCGCCCGACTGCCCGAGGAGCGCGGTGACACGACCCGCGTGCGCTTCGAACGAGACGTCGTCGACTGCGGGCGGAAGGTCCTTGCGGTGGTCGCTGGTCAGTCCGAAGGCCTGGATCACCCGCAGCAAGATAGCGCGTTATGCCCCTTTTTCCCGGTATCGCGGCGCACCTTTGACGAGCGCCGACGCCATCGCTCGGCCCCGTGTTCGCCGTTCGCAAGGAGGAACGGCCCGGCGAGCCGCGATCGCGAGCCGGATCGCCGCCTGCCGCAGTCAGACCTCGGGGCGCAGCATCGGGGGGTTCAGGTACGTGGCGCCGCCGGCCCGGAAGAGCTGGGCGGGCCTGCCTCCCTGGCGGGTGGTCGTCCCGCCGGTCGGCACCAGGAAGCCGGGGGTACCCGTCACCTTGCGGTGGAAGTTGCGCGGGTCCAGGGCCACGCCCCACACCGCCTCGTAGACGCGGCGCAGCTCGCCGACGGTGAATTCGGGCGGGCAGAAGGCGGTCGCCAGCGACGAGTACTCGATCTTGGAGCGGGCGCGCTCCACTCCGTCCGCCAGGATCTGCGCGTGGTCGAAGGCGAGCGGCGCCACCGGTTCGCCGTCGCGGCCGTATCCGTCCCGCGCCAGCAGCTCCTCGACGGGCGCCCAGCGTGCGTTGCTGGCGTCGCCGCCCGCGCGGGGCGCGGGCAGGTCGGGTGCCAGGGCGAGGTGGGCGACGCTGACCACGCGCATCCGGGGGTCTCGCTTGGGGTCGCCGTAGGTCGCGAGCTGTTCGAGGTGGGCGCCGTGGTCCTGAGCGGGGACGGAGGGGTCGTGCACGCGCAGCCCGGTCTCCTCGGCCAGCTCGCGCGCCGCGGCCTGCGCGAGGTCCTCGTCCCCCCGAACGAAGCCGCCGGGGAGCGCCCAGCGCCCCTGGAAGGGCTGCTCGCCCCTGCGGACCGCCAGCGCGCACAGGGCATGGCGACGGACGGTCAGCACGACCAGGTCCACGGTCACGGCGAAGGACGGAAAGGCTGACGGGTCGTAGGGCATGCCGCGATCATAGTCGTCTGCCTGACGATAAACACGCCCTTCGTGCGTCGCATCGACGGCCGGTCCGCACCGGTGGCGCCGACGGTCCGAGCCTGCGGCACGCCATCGCGCTCCCGTGTGGTCCCAGGTCAGGTGTTCACTCGCAGCCCGTCGGCCACCTCCTCCACCAGGGCGGCCCCGTGCCGGGCGACCCGCACGGAGAAGGGGGCGCCGGCCACCCGCAACCCGGTCAGGCGGATCTCCCCGCACGGTGCCGTGCGCACGGGACGCAGCGTGACCGTCCGGGCCGGGGCATCGGGGCGGATGCCCGCGAGCGTGGTCAGCAGCGAGATCACCGCGGCCGCGGCCGTGGCCGAGGGACGACAGGCGGCGGGGTGGGAAACGGGGGCGCTGATGCGGGTGCGCTGCTCCCCCGCGTACATCTCGGGCAGCCGGTGACCGAAGGCCTCCGCGGCGGCCAGTACGCCCCGCAGCAGGGAACCCGCCTCCTTCTCGTAACCGGCCGCGGCCAGTCCGGCGACGGCGACGGCCGTCTCCTGGACGCGCACGGCACCGGTGCGGTGGCCGAACGGGTTGTAGCCCGGCTCCTTGGTACTCAGCCCGCGCAGGCCCCAGCCCGTGTCCATGGCGGGGTCGCCGAGCAGCCGGGAGAGCTGCTCGGTCTGCGCCTTGTCGAGCAGGCCGGGTGCGTGTTCGCCACCGCCGAGCAGGCCCGTGTCGAGGAGGTGGACGGCGGTGGCGCCCAGGTGCGGCACGAGCCGCCCGGCCCGCGTGCGGGCGGCGGCCGGCCCACCGCCCGCGGGATCCTCGACCCAGAAGTCGTGCCGGAAGACCCTGCGCATCCGCTCCGCCCACTGCCGCAGCTCGGTGCCGCCCCGCCGCCCGAATGCGTCGAGCAGGTCGGCGCCCAGCAGCGCCGCGCGGTGGGCATGGGCCTGTGTCTCGCACCGGAGGGGGCCGTCGGGCAGCGGATCGGGCAGGAAGGTGCCGTCGCCGACGGCCGTCCGCAGCCAGGCCAGGCAGCGCTCCGCAGCCGGCAGCAGCCTCTCCGTCTCGGGCTCCGGCAGGCCCCAGCGGCGAGCCTCCGCGAGCACCGTGGGGAAGAGCAGGGTGGCGTCGGTGCCGGTGCAGCCGGGCGGAAGGTGGGTGCCCGCGTCACGCCGGGGCCCGGGGATCATGCCGGACTCGGGCCCCGGGCCCGTGAGCTGGGTCCGGGCGAGGGTGCGCAGCGTGCCGGCGGCGAGCCGGGTGCCGAGGGGCAGCGCCGACCGGGCCGCGGTGAGCGCCTCGGCCGGGGCCAGTCCGCAGCGCCAGGGTGCTCCGGCCGCGAGGTGCAGGTCGCCCGGGTGTGCCGGATCGGGCAGCAGCAGGGCGTGCAGGTCCTCGACGCCGGCCCGCAGCAACGCCGTGACCGGTACGGTGTCGCTGGTGGCGGACGCGGCGGCGAAAGGGCTCGCCGCCGCGCGGCCCACTGCCCGGACCGGGCCCGCACCGTCCTGGCGCACCCGCAGCTCCACGCTCGCCGAGCCTCCCGGGGGCAGGGTCAGCTCCCAGCGCAGCAGCCCGGCGCAGGCCAGCACGTCCGCGGGCGGCGGCTCCGCCGTGACCGAAGCGCTCGCGGTGGCACAGGACCAGCGGAGCCCGCAGGTGCGGACGGCGGCGGGCAGTTCGCCGCCCGAGCGGCCGGCGGCGATCGCGCTCAGCTCCGCGAGGTCCGTGCCGAGGGCCACCTCGAGCGGCAGGCGCAGCGGCCGCGGAGCCGCGCTGCGCAGCGTGATCCGTTCGGTGCCGTCCGCGTCGCGGGTCCGCTCGACGACCACCTCGGGATCGGGGCCGGAGGAGGGGAAGACGCGCAGGGTGCCCACGAAGCGGACGCGGTCGGCCGCGGTCATCCGGGCCTGGACGGTCACCGGTTCCCGTCCGCCCACCCGCACCTGGCAGCGCGAGAGCAGCCGCCGGCCGGCACGGTAGAAGCCCTCCAGTCCCCTGCCGTCGAGCTGTCCACGCGCGGTGGAGATCGCCAGCCCGGGAAGGGCGACGCAGATCAGGGTGTCGTGGGTCGTGGGCAGCTCCCCGGCGCGTCTGCCCTCGGCCGTCGACGGGGGCGACCGCCGCGGCCCGGAGTCGTGGGGCGCGGTCCGGGATGAGGACGGGGCGAGCCATGGGGCCAGGCCCGCGTCGGCCGACGGCGGCGCCCCGCCGGGGAAGGACGCGTCGCTCACGGTGGGGGCACCGGTGGCGGAGGGCGGAGTCGGCTGGTGCATGGGACGGCTTCCTCTGCGCTCGGTGGGCCTCCGGCGTGTTCGGCGCCGGGTGCGGGCTTCGGAGAAGTACGGCAGGCAGGGCGGCGCGCCCCGGCCGGGCGTTCCGCCACTCAGGTGAACGGCCCGGGACGGTCCCGGGTCACGCCCGGGCGCGGGAAGCCCCCCGACCGGGGACCCGGGGCAGGGGTCGGTGACCAGCCGGCGGACCGGGCGGCACACGGGTGGTCGGCCGCTGCCGACGGCGACGGCCGTCTTCCGCGTTCACGGCAGATCCGCGTATCCGGCAGCCGTGCGCACAGGTCGCCCGGGGGCCGTGCGCCGGCTCCACGCGCCTCGCGTGCCTCTCATGAGGACGTGCCCCTGGCACCTTCGGCGGCGTCGTCGCCGGTGTCCGCCTGTGGCCGGACGGCGCCCCGGCGGCGCACTCCGTCCTCTGCCAGGGCGCGTGGGTGGGTGCGTCCGGCCCGGGCGCCGGCCGGGTGGGCGCCGTCGGACCGTGCGGTGGACGGGCGCGGACCGTCCTGGCAGGGAAGACCCGGACCTGACCGGTTCACCCGTGTGCGACGCCGATGGCGGGACACCGATGCCGGTCCCGACACCGGAGCCGTGCCGGGGCGGGCGATCGTGTCCCGTCGCCCGCCGCCCTTGGCACTGCCGTCCTCCCGGGCTGTGGCGCCGCGGGCCGTCCAGCCGGCGGGTTCTCCGTCTGCCGGGGTGCCGGGTCGCGCGTCGGCAGGCAGACCGGGCCCTCCGTTCGCCGGGGTACCGCCGTCTCCGCTCACCGAATCGCCGCCCCCGCGCACCGGGACACCGGCCCCTTCGCGCACCGGGACACCGCCCTGTCCGGACCCCGGGCCGTCGGCGCCCGCGCTGCCATCGGCTTCCCCTCCGGCCGCCGGCCGTGTTCGTTCCTTGCGCTCGGCGCGCAGGCAGCGACGGACGGACTCCGGGTCCAGACCTTCGTTGCAGGCCTGGTGCAGGAGGCGTGCGAACAGGTAGTGGGGGTCCGCGCCCAGCGCCATCGCCAGGGCCTCCCGGGCCTCGATGCCGTCGCCGGCCGACCAGGCCACCCAGCCCGCCAGTGTCAGCGGTGCCGCCGCGTGCTCGCCGTACGGGCCGACGCAGCGGCGGGCCAGGGCTCGCCAGAGACGGAGGGCGGGACCCGCCTCGTCGCCCTCCATCCACTCGGCCGCGCGGTCGCGGGTCGTGCGGTCCTGCAGGCCGAGGATGAGCGCCGCGGCCTCCTCGTGGGAGAGCAGGGCGTCGTCGCGCAGGTCGGCCGGGGCGATGCCGGTGACCCCGGGCGCTTCGGCGAATCGCCGCATGACGCGCCCGGCGAGACACAGGGTCTCCTCGGCGACCTCCGCCCGGCTCGTGTCGTCGAGGATCCTGGGCACCAGCGCCAGACCGGCGGCATCGAGGGCGATCTCCTGCTCCGCCGCCGCGAAGGTCTCACGCGGAAGCAGCCTGGCGCGCAGTTCGCTCAGGCTGCCGCGCACCTGGATACCGGCGTAGGCAGCCGCCGCGGCGAGCACGGAGGTCCCGGGCAGCCCCATCGGCAACCCGTCCTCGGGACAGCAGGCGTCCGTCGGGCAGCAGTACGACCAGAAGCGGCCGCCGGAGATGCACAGCGCCTCGATCACCGGGACGTCGAGGCGTCCGCACTCGATGCGCAGTGTGTGTGCCAGGGGTTCCAGCCGCCGCACGACCTCTCGCCCCGACTCGCCCGGCGCGGGCTCCTGGCACAGGAAGGCGACCATCTGCCCGGGCTTGGCGCCCTTGCGTTCACTGCCTGTGATCAGGCCGCGGGCGAGCTGCCGTGCCGCCGACGGCCAGTCGTCCACGCTCGTGGGGATGCCGAGCCTGGCCCGGCCGCCGAACCGCCCCCGCCCGCCCTGGTCGTGCAGGGCCACCAGGACGACGCTGTCCTCCGGCCGGTATCCGAGCAGGTACGGCAGGGCGTCCGCGAGCTCTGCCGGGGTGCGGAGCGTGACCTGGTGTTCCGGGCCGTGTCCGTCGTACGTGCAGCACTCTTCCGCGATGTCGCCGTTTCCGGCGGTTTCGGATGGTCCAGTCGTTTCGCCGTGATTCGTCATGACCCGACGATCTCGCGAAACATCGGACTCCGCTTTGCCCTGTGGACAACTTCGACCAGGGACACGTCAAGACCGTAGCCGGCGGCCCGACGCCGCGTGGGCCGTCCGCAGGCCGAGGTCCCGTTTGTCGGCGCCGTCCTGTTGTATGGAACGCATGG
Source organism: Streptomyces sp. NPDC003697 (assembly GCF_053587115.1). Lineage (NCBI taxonomy): Bacteria > Bacillati > Actinomycetota > Actinomycetes > Kitasatosporales > Streptomycetaceae > Streptomyces > Streptomyces sp. NPDC003697. The sequence goes on along the minus strand of NZ_JBSFNN010000010.1, from coordinate 15,840 downwards.
AGCACACGAGCAACGCGGATCTCCGAGCGGCGGCCGACGCGGTCCTCGCCCGGCTCGTCGGCGACGACACCGGCACCGCCCGGCTGCGCGAGGACCAGTGGCGGGCGATCGAGGCACTGGTCGCCGAGCGCCGCCGTGCCCTCGTCGTCCAGCGCACGGGCTGGGGCAAGTCCGCGGTCTACTTCGTGGCGACCTCGCTGCTGCGCGCCCGGGGCAGCGGCCCCACGGTGATCGTCTCCCCGCTGCTCGCGCTGATGCGCAACCAGGTGGAGGCCGCGTCCCGCGCCGGCATCCACGCCCGGACCATCAACTCGGCGAACACCGAGGAGTGGGACACCGTCCAGGGCGAGATCGCCGCCGGCGAGGTCGACGTCCTGCTGGTCAGCCCGGAGCGGCTCAACAACCCCGACTTCCGCGACCAGGTCCTGCCCAAGCTCGCGGCCGCGACCGGCCTCCTCGTCGTGGACGAGGCCCACTGCATCTCCGACTGGGGCCACGACTTCCGCCCGGACTACCGCCGGCTGCGCACGATGCTCACCGAGCTGCCCCCCGGCGTCCCCGTACTGGCGACGACCGCCACCGCCAACGCGCGTGTGACCGCCGACGTCGCCGAGCAGTTGGGCACCGGCGGCACCTCGGACGCCCTGGTGCTGCGTGGCCCGCTGGACCGGGAGAGCCTGAGCCTGAACGTGCTGCGGCTGCCGGACGCCGCGCACCGGATGGCATGGCTGGCCGACCACCTCGACGACCTTCCGGGGTCGGGGATCATCTACACGCTCACCGTGGCCGCGGCCGAGGAGGTGACGGCCTTCCTTCGGCAGCGCGGGCACCCCGTCGCGTCCTACACGGGCAAGACGGAGAACGCCGAGCGGCAGCAGGCCGAAGAGGACCTGCTCGGGAACAGGGTGAAGGCGCTGGTGGCGACCTCGGCACTGGGCATGGGCTTCGACAAGCCCGACCTCGGCTTCGTCGTGCACCTCGGTTCGCCGTCGTCCCCCATCGCCTACTACCAGCAGGTGGGCCGCGCGGGCCGCGGTGTCGAGCACGCCGAGGTGCTGCTCCTGCCGGGGAAGGAGGACGAGGCGATCTGGGAGTACTTCGCCTCGCTGGCCTTCCCCTCCGAGGAGGTGGTGCGCCGCACACTGGACGTGCTGGCCCGCGCGGACAGACCGCTGTCGCTGCCCGCCCTGGAGCCCCTGGTCGAACTGCGCCGCTCCCGTCTGGAGGCCATGCTCAAGGTCCTCGACGTGGACGGGGCGGTCATGCGGGTCAAGGGCGGCTGGGTGGCGACCGGCCGGCCGTGGACGTACGACGCGGAGCGGTACGCCTGGGTCGCGCGGCAGCGCAGGACCGAGCAGCAGGCGATGCGCGAGTACGCGGCGACGGCGGACTGCCGGATGGAGTTCCTGCAGCGCCGGCTCGACGACGAGAGCGCCAAGCCGTGCGGCCGGTGCGACAACTGCGCGGGCGCCCGCTTCACCGCCGACCTGTCGACGGCCGCGCTGGACGCCGCGCGCGTGGATCTCGGGCGAGCCGGTGTCGAGGTGGAGCCCCGCCGGATGTGGCCGACCGGCCTCCCGGCGATCGGCGTCGACCTCAAGGGGCGTATCCCGGCCGCCGAACAGGCCGCGCCGGGACGCGCGCTGGGCCGTCTGTCGGACATCGGCTGGGGCAACCGGCTGCGGCCGATGCTCACGCCCGACGCGCCCGACGGCCCCGTTCCGGAGGACGTGGCGAGGGCCGTGGTCGGCGTGCTGGCCGACTGGGCGAAGGGACCCGGCGGCTGGGCCACGGGCGCGGGGGACGCACCGCCGCGCCCGGTCGGCGTCGTCACCGTCGCCTCGCGGACCCGGCCCCACCTGGTCCACTCCCTGGGGGCGCATGTCGCCGAGGTCGGGCGGCTGCCGCTCCTCGGCAGCGTGGAGTACGCGGGCGACGGGCCCCACCTGCCCCGCAGCAACAGCGCCCAGCGCCTGAAGTCCCTCCACGGGGCACTGACGGTGCCGGCCGATCTCGCCGCCGCGCTCGACGGCATCCCGGGGCCGGTGTTCCTCGTCGACGACTGGACCGAGACCGGCTGGACCCTCGCGGTCGCCGCGCGCCTGCTCAGGAGGTCGGGAGCGCAGGACGTGCTGCCACTGGTCCTGGCCGTGCGGGGATGAGCGGAGCGGTCCCTCACGGCCCCGCTCCGCCGCGCCGTGAGGGAGGAGAGCGCGGGCGTGCCTCTTCCCTGCCCGCCGCGCGGGGCGGGCCCCCCGGACCGGGCTTCCGGGACGAGCGGGAGGTACCGGACTGGACCCGGCAGGCATCGCACCGAAGGTCCCTGGGTAGGGATATAAGCCACGGGTCAGCCGAAAAGACCCGGCGGCCCCAATTGCTCGTTGCCGCATCCCAGTTCGACAGGAAGAATTGAAGTCCGCTCCCCGCACGGCCCGGCCGTGTCCGGTAGGGCTCTGCTGCGGTGCGCGGTCCCCGAGTCCGACCCCGCCCGCAGTGTGGGCGCGTAGCCGAAGGGAGGAACGTGACCTTCGGATTCGCTCCGTCCTCGGCGGCGTCGTTGTCGACGTCCGCCGCCTCCGCCCATCGTGTGCTCGAACCCGCGGAGTGGGCCGCCGCGGGCATCCCTCTGCTGCGTGACCCACGGGACGTGGTCAGCGGACTGCACGCCCGGCACCACCCGAAGCCGGGGACCGCCGTCATCGCGGTGCTCGACCCGGACGAACGGCTGCGGGCGAGTGCCTCGTTCGTCCCGCGTCCGGCTCCCGCCGACGGCTGGATGTTCCGCAACGTCCTGCTCGCCCAGTTGCGCCGGGTCATCCCGCACGACCTGCGGCGCCGCACTCCGGTGCGCACCGCCGTACTCCTCCACTGCCGCGAGGGCGACGCCCGTTGGACGGAGGAGGACGGCGCGTGGATGTGGGGCCTGCGTGACGCCTGCACCCTGCACGGGCTGCGTTGCGGGGCGTACGTCACGCTCACCCGGGACGGCTGGCAGGTCCTCGGCGAGGGACGCGGGGGCCGCCGCCCGAACGCCGGCTCTCCGCCGGAGCCGCTCGGCAGCGCCGGGACGCCGCCCCCGCCGCCGCGCACCGGAGGCGCGCCGTCCGAGGTCCTGCGCCGCGCGGCGGCCCGCTGAGGGACGGGGACCTCGGCCAGGAGGAGTCAGCGCGGTCCGGACTACTGCTGTGGCACCACGGCCCGGCCGGCATACGAACGCGGCTACAAGGTGGTGTTCGGCTCCGACGTCACAGCCACGGACGGCGAGTCACGGCAGGAGCCCGAACTCGCCGTTCTGCGCAAGGGCTTCGCACGGGTGCTGACCGCCGAAGAGATCACCGGCCGACTGAGCGCAGCCACCCCGGCGTCACAGGGCGAGCAGAGAACGAACGTCGCCTGATCCCCGGCACCGGTCGGCGCCGACGGGGAGGGAGAGGCCGACACACGGTCGCCCTGGAACGCTTGGGGCGGTCCGGAGACACGGCCGGCACAGCACTGCCCGCCGGCCCGGCGGCCGGCCGGCGGCGGGCGGGGTATCAGCCCGGCAGGGGCTCGGCGGAACCGGACGTACCGCGCCACCGCCGCCCGGGCCTCGCCGGAACCGGGCGGCCACCACGCCCGCCGGCCCGGCGACCCCAGCGGGCCCGGTGACCCCAACAGCCCCGGACGACCCCGGCGGTCCTCACGTCTCCGGCAACCCCGGCGGCCTCAGCAGCCCGAACAACCCTGGCAACGGGACGTAGGACGGCTGCCCGCGCGACGTGGACGCAGCTCAGACGCCGGCACCCAGGACCGCGTTGATCTGCTGCGGGTCGCCGCAGACGATCAGCAGGGCACCGGCCCGGGTGTGCGCCAGGGGCAGGGCCGTGGCGGCCGTCTCAGGACCGCCGTTGGCGGCGACCACGACGACGGGACGGGACGCGGCGCGGGAGGCGATGGCGGCTTCCGTGTAGAAGACGTCGTCCCCCGCGTCGTGCTGCGCCCAGTAGGACGCCTCACCGAAGGACAGCTCGTGGGCGGCCCACGGATGCGGCTCACCGGTGGTGATCACCAGGATGTCGCCGGGGGCGCGACCCGACTCAAGGAGCAGGTCGACCGCTTCCTCGGCGGCGTCCAGGGCGCCGTCGGCCGGGGCGGGGATCAGCTGGATCTGCGGGGCCGCCGACGCCGCCGGGGCGGCGGGCTTCGACGGTCCGGGCCTGGCCGTCGCTCCGTCCCGCGACGCACGTTGCACCGGCGGCGCGGGGCGCAGGGGCCCGGGACGGCCGGGGCGCGGCGGAGCCGCGGGGCGGGGACCGGGTACGGGGCGGGGGGTCGGCGCGGTGCGGCCGGTGGCCGGAGTGGCGCGGGGACCCTGGGCACTCTCGTGAATCTGAGGCTCCTCGGGAAGGAGAGGCATGGGCTGATGTCTATCAAACGTTGGTGCGGCCCGCGTGAGCGGGTGGCACATCGGAACGGGCGGAACCGTCAGAAGTCGAAGCCGAGCTGACCCTCGATCTCCGGAACGGTTCCCTCCGCCCAGCTGCGGACCTTCTTGAGGTGCCGCCACCGGGGCAGCGCATCAAGATACGCCCACGACAGCCGGTGGTACGGGGTGGGTCCCCGCTCCTCCAGCGCCGCCCTGTGCACGGGCGACGGATAGCCGGCGTTGGCCGCGAAGGCGAAGTCCAGGTGGTCTGCACCCAGTTCGGCCATCATGGCGTCGCGGTACACCTTGGCGATGACCGAGGCAGCCGCGACGGCCACGCACGACTGGTCGCCCTTGACGACCGTGCGCACCTTCCAGGGCGTGCCGAGGTAGTCGTGCTTGCCGTCGAGGATGACCGCGTCGGGGCGCACGGGCAGGGCCTGCAGGGCTCGCACCGCCGCCAGCCGCAGCGCGGCCGTCATGCCCAGGTCGTCGATCTCCTGCGAGGAGGCGTGCCCGAGGGCGTAGGCCGTCACCCACGTCCGCAGCACCTCGGCGAGCTCGGTGCGCCGTTTCACGGTGAGCAGCTTGGAGTCGGTGAGGCCGACGGGCGGCCGGCGCAGTCCGGTGACGGCGGCGCAGACGGTGACGGGGCCGGCCCACGCGCCGCGCCCCACCTCGTCGACACCGGCAATGACCTTCGCTCCGGTCGTGGCCCGCAGGGAGCGCTCGACGGTGTGGGTAGGGGGTTCGTACGGCATGGCGTCCTTAGCGTACGCCGCCCCGATCCGGCCGCGACACCCCGGCCTCCCGTGCTCTCCGGCGACGGTGCGCGCATGCCGTCAGGGGCCGGCCGGCCGCAGCAGCGGAAGCATCAGCCGGTCGATCAGCTCCTCCAGTTCCGGGTCACTCCATTCGCTGCCGCACATTTTGGATCGGTACATCATCATGGCCGGGATGGCGTCGAGGACATACCCGTCGACCGCATCAAGGCGGACCTCTCCCCGTGCGATTCCACGGGTGATGACGTCCCGGAGCAGCATGACGGTCGGCTGGACCACTCCTTCGACGATCACGCCGTGGAAGCGTTCGACCTGCATGGGATCGCACTCGTGAATGACAGCGCGAAGGGCGAAGCCGGGCAGCGAGAACATGGCGTCGCGGGCCCGGCGGCACAGCGCGAGGAGGTCGTCGCGCACGCTTCCCAGGTCCGGCGGCTCGTCGAGACGGGGCAGGCCGGCCTGCAGGGCGTCCGCGACGAGGTCCTCCTTGGAGGGCCAGCGGCGGTAGACGGCGGCCTTGCCGGTCTGCGCGACGGCGGCCACCCCCTCCATGGTCAGGCCCTTCCAGCCGACGGTGCCGAGCTGCTCCAGCGCGGCCTCGAGAATCGCGCGTTCGAGCACGGCGCCACGTCGGCGTGGGGCGGCCGTCCGGGCGGGGACTGCCGTCCGGCGCGAGGTAACCATCTGTGTCTTCTCCAGCGGGCGAGAGCGGCTGTTTGCGGGGGCGGGCGGCGAGGCGGCGGCAAGGGGGGACGCGCCGCGGGACGCCGCCGAAGTGAACGCTTGCGTTCACTAGTCGGGACTCACTACGGTTGACGCAACAGTGAACGGAGCCGTTCACTAACACCGTTGTGGGGGACCTGCCTTGACCACCTCTCAGTTGGTTCCACGTCAGAAGCCGGAAGCGGCACGCCGGGAGGGGCATCCCGGCGTCGCGCTCGCCGTCATCGCGGCCTGCCAGCTCATGGTCGTACTGGACGCGACGATTGTGAACATCGCACTGCCGCACATACAAGAAGCACTCAAGTTCAGCACCACCGACCTCACCTGGGTCGTCAGCGCCTACACGCTCACCTTCGGCGGCCTGCTGCTCCTCGGCGCGCGCGCCGGCGACGTCCTGGGCCGCCGGCGGGTCTTCATGACCGGCATCCTGCTGTTCACCTTCGCCTCGCTGCTGGGCGGACTGGCCCAGGAGCCCTGGCAGTTGCTTGCCGCACGCGCCCTGCAGGGCATGGGCGGCGCCATCGCGTCGCCCACCGCGCTGGCGCTCGTCACCACCACGTTCCCCGAGGGGCCCGAGCGCAACCGGGCCTTCGGCGTCTTCGCCGCGGTCTCGGCGGGCGGCGGTGCGATCGGGCTGCTCGCGGGCGGCATGCTCACACAGTGGCTCGACTGGCGCTGGGTGCTCTTCGTCAACGTGCCGATCGGCGTCCTGATCGCCGTGATCACGCCGCTGTACATCAACGAGTCCGAACGGCACCCGGGACGCTTCGACCTCGCGGGGGCGCTGACCTCCACGGTGGGCATGGCGGCCCTGGTGTACGGCTTCATCCGCGCCGCGGAGCAGGGCTGGCGGGACGCCCTGACGCTCGGCTCCTTCGCGGCGGCCGCGGTCCTGCTGGTGGCGTTCGTCCTCACCGAACGGCGCGCCAGGGAGCCCATCACCCCGCTGCGGATGTTCGCCGACCGCAACCGCTCCGGCACGTACGTCATCATGCTCAGCCTGGCCGCGGCGATGTTCGGGATGTTCTTCTACATCGTGCTCTTCGTGCAGAACGTGCTGGGCTACAGCCCGATCGGGGCGGGGCTGGCCTTCCTGCCGGTGACCGCTGCCATCGCTGTGGGGGCGGGCCTGTCGCAGCGGCTCCTGCCAGTGCTCGGTCCCCGTCCGTTCATGCTCGCCGGCTCGACGCTCGTGGTGATCGGACTCGCCTGGCAGACGTTCGTCAACCCCGGCAGCTCCTACCTCGGCGGTGTGCTCGGGCCGATGCTGGTGTTCGGCCTCGGCATGGGGCTGAACTTCGTGACGGCGACCGTCACCGCCGTCTCGGGTGTGGCCCCGCACGAGGCCGGTGCCGCCTCCGGCCTGCTGAACGCCATGCAGCAGGTCGGCGGTTCGCTGGGCCTGTCGATCCTCACCACGGTGTTCGGCACGGCCACCAGGGAGGCGGCCGGGAAGCAGCTGCCGCAGTTCCTCGCGGCGGGTTCCGCGGAGCAGAAGGCGGAGTTCGCCCGGACCCACCAGCTGCCCGCGCCCTGGGGGAACGAGGTGCTCTCCGAGGGCATCTCCACCGCGTTCGTCCCGGCCGCGGCGATGGCCGTCCTGGCGCTGCTGACCGCCGCCTTCGTGATCCGGGTCCGCAGGAGCGACCTGGAGGCCCTGGCCGGCACGGCGGGCCCGGGCATCGGCTGATCCCGCCCGGACCGTGCGACGCCTCACAGGGACGCCGGCACCCACTGCGGCAGCGGCTCCGCGCGCCGCACCCACTCCTCGGGCGGAGCCCCCGCCCCGGACGAGGCGATCACCCCGCCCACGATGGCGCAGGTGGTGTCCACGTCGCCGCCGGCCTTGGCGGTCGTCCAGAACGCGTCCTCGTAGTCCCCGCGGGCGCGCGCGGCCGACCACAGTGCGAAGGGCACCGTGTCGTGGGCCGAGGTGCGCCGTCCGCAGCCCAGGACGGCGGCGACGGTGGCCACGTCCGCATAGTCGAGCAGGTCGCGGGCGCGCCGCAGACCGGCACCGACGGCGCTCCCGGCCGGCACGAGGGCGATGACGCCGTCGAGCAGCGCGCCGGCGTCGGGTGGGCCGTCGGGGGACGCGGTCAGCGCGGCGGCCGCCGCGACGGCCATGGCCCCGACGACCGCCTCCCGGTGCTGGTGCGTGGGGTAGGCCGAGATCTCGGCCTGGTGGGTGGCCTGCTCCGGGTCGTCCGCGTACCAGGCGCCGAGCGGGGCGATCCGCGTCGCGGCTCCGCTGCCCCACGACCCGAGGCCCTTGAACAGGGCGGGCGCCAGGACCCTCCAGTCGCCTCCGCCGCGGAGCCGCTCCAGCAGCCCGGCCGTCCCCGCGCCGTAGCCCCGGTCGGCGCCGTGGTGCTCGGCGAGGGAGCGGGCCAGGGCATCCTGGTCGACGCGGCGGTGGGCGGCCAGGACGGCGACCACGGAACACGCCATCTCGGTGTCGTCCGTCCACCGCCAGGGGCCGGGCGGCAGGGCCCGGCTCCGGAGCAGCGGGTGGTGCGCCGACAGGAGGAACCGCGAGCCCAGCGCGTCTGCCACCGCCAGTCCGCGCAGGCCGGCCAGGGCGCGTTCCAGGCGCCCGGCGGGAGAGGAGTCAGCGGTCATCGCCCTGTCACTTTATCCGCTGAGCCCGTACGGCTCCGGATCCCGCCACCGGTCGAACGGCCGGTCGAGCGTGTACCTGCCGTCGTCCCCGAGGACGAGGGTCCGCATCTCGCCGTTGCCCGGGTTGGACAGGGACTCGAAGTCCGCGACCGTCCAGTGGAACCAGCGCATGCAGAACAGCCGCATCGCCAGGCCGTGCGTCACGAGCAGCACGTTGGGCGGATGGTCGGGAGCTTCGAAACTGCGGAAGAGGCTCTCCAGGAAGCCGCCCACCCGGTCGTACACGTCGGCGCCGGACTCGCCCTGGGCGAAGCGGTAGAAGAAGTGCCCGTAGGCGTCCCGGTACGCCTTCTGCAGACGCACGTCGTCGCGATCCTGCCAGTTCCCCCAGTCCTGCTCGCGCAGCCGGGGCTCCTCCCGCACCCGTATCAGGTCGGGGTCGAGGTGGAAGGCGCGCAAGGTCTCATGGGTGCGGCGGTAGGGCGACACATAGACGCTCACGCGCTCCCGCCCGAACACCTCCCGCAGGGTCTTGCCCGTCTCCTCGGCCTGCTGCCAGCCGCGCTCGGTCAGCCCCAGCGCGTGGTCGGGTTCGCGTTCGTACACGGAGTCATCAACATTGCCCGTTGACTCGCCGTGCCGGACGAGGACGATGCGCCGTGGTCGTGCCATGCCGAAACACTAGATCGGGTGACGGCCGATCGAAGACTCGAAACCGCCCCGTACGGCGTATGTCACACCCGTCGTCGACCGTGCGCCACGCTGTGTACACGACCGCCTCCCGGAAACCCGTGCCCAGCGGTCAGACCGTCCAGCTCGGTTCCAGCTCGACGATGTCGCCCGTCAGGGCCTCGACGTCGGCCTCCGTCTGGGCCCGCAACGCGAGCCGCTCGACGCGCTCGGCGCGGTACTTGCCATGCTCGGCGGACGACTTCCACATGGACAGCACCAGGAACTCGTTGCCCGCCGCCTCGCCGAACAGACCGCGTACCATGCCGGGCGACCCGGCCATCGCCGGGTTCCACACCTTCTCCTGCATCAGCGTGAAGTGCTCGGCGCGCTCCTCGCGCACCCGGCACAGGGCCACCCGCAGCAGGTCGGCGTCCGTGAAGCGCGGCTCGAAGCCCGTCTTCACGTCGAAGCGGTGGTCGAAGAGCCTGACCCGCGCGTCCTTGAACGTGCCGGCCTGGGCCGCCGCCAGCCGGTCGTGGGAGCGGGCCATGAAGGAGTCGTAGAAGGCACGGCTCTCCCAGAAGGCGACGACGTGCGCCACCCCCGGGCGCACCCGGCTCCATCCACCGCCCTGTCCCCGGAAACCCGGCTCCCCCGGCAGCCCCGCCCACTTCCGCTGCCCGCGCTCGAAACCGCGGCGGTCCACCACGGTGCAGCGAATCCACTTGACCAGCACCGCGCCATGGTAAGGCCAGGGAGCGCGACGTCGGCACGCTCGCGGGGACAGCACCCGCGCAAGCGCCCCCGCGCACGTGGCACGATGGACAACGAGCCCCTGTTGCCGGGAAGTTGGGGCAGGGGGAGGCACAGAACCGGCGAGAAGGGGGAGTTCGTGAGCGGGCTCAGCAAGGGAATCCGCAAGGCCGAGGTCGCGCTGAGGTGGGATCCGAGTCCGTCGGGGCAGCCGCCGACCGACCTGGACCTGGTGGCCGCGACCTACACGGCGGACGGTGTCCACGGGGCGCCCGCCTACGTGGTGCACTTCGACAGCCGCTCACCCGACGGCACGATCTACCTCAACCGGGACAGCACGGACGGCAAGGGCTTCGGCTGGGACGAGGTGATGACGCTGGAGCTGGACCGGCTCGACGGCCGGTACGTCCGCGTGCTGGTCGGCGCCGTCATCCAGCAGCGGGGCGGACACCGTACCTTCGTCAACGTCCTGAACCCGGGGCTGCGCGTCCGCGAGGGCTACTCCGTGCTGGCCGAGGACGACTTCGGCGACATCCTCGGCGCGACCGCGGCGACCGTCGCGGAGTTCGTGCGGGAGGACGACGGCAGCTGGGCCTACCGGCCCGGCCTGAAGGGCTTCGAGGACGATCCGGCCGATTTCCCGCGCACCATGGGCAGCGTGCGCCCGTCCTGACGCGCACGGGGAAGGGGCACCGGCTCGCGCCGGCGCCCCTTCTCACCGCTCAGCGGTCGGATCAGCTGCAACCGCTGGTCGAGCCGCAGCCCTCGCAGATGTAGCAGGAACCGGCCCGCTGCATCTTCGTGCCGCAGGAGAAGCACAGCGGGGCGTCGGCCTGGATGCCCAGCTGCATCTCCACCAGTTCGGCGCTGGTGTGCGCCTGCTTCGGGGCGGGCCTGGCCGCCTCGGCGTCGGCCTTCGGCGTAGCGACGGCCTTGAGATCGGTCTGGCGCGGCGCCGACTGGGCCAGGCCCTCGACGTCCACGTCGTCCTCGTCGATGGACGGCTCGTACGAACCGGTCTCCAGGTGGCGCTGGCGCTCCTCGGCGGAGTGGATGCCGAGGGCGGAGCGCGTCTCGAACGGCAGGAAGTCCAGCGCCAGGCGGCGGAAGATGTAGTCGACGATCGACTGCGCCATCCGCACGTCCGGGTCGTCCGTCATGCCGGCCGGCTCGAAGCGCATGTTGGTGAACTTCGAGACGTACGTCTCCAGCGGCACGCCGTACTGCAGGCCCACCGAGACGGCGATCGAGAAGGCGTCCATCATGCCCGCGAGGGTCGAGCCCTGCTTGGACATCTTCAGGAAGACCTCACCGAGACCGTCGTCCGGGTAGGAGTTGGCGGTCATGTAGCCCTCGGCGCCGCCGACGGTGAAGGAGGTGGTGATGCCGGGCCGGCCCTTCGGCAGACGCTTGCGGACGGGGCGGTACTCGACCACCTTCTCGACCGCGGCCTGCGGCTCCTGGACGGTCTCGGCCTTCTCCTCCTTCTTCTTGGCGGAGAGGGGCTGGCCGACCTTGCAGTTGTCGCGGTAGATCGCGAGCGCCTTGACGCCCAGCTTCCACGCCTCGAAGTAGATCTCCTCGACCTCCTCGACGGTCGCCGTCTCCGGCATGTTGACCGTCTTGGAGATGGCGCCGGAGATCCAGGGCTGGATCGCGGCCATCATGCGGACGTGGCCCATCGGGGAGATGGCACGCTCGCCCATGGCGCAGTCGAACACCTCGTAGTGCTCGTGCTTGAGGCCGGGGGCGTCGATCACGTTGCCGTGCTCGGCGATGTGGGCGACGATCGCCTCGATCTGCTCCTCCTGGTAGCCCAGGCGGCGCAGGGCCTGCGGGACGGTGCCGTTGACGATCTGCATCGAGCCGCCGCCGACCAGCTTCTTGAACTTCACCAGCGCGAGGTCCGGCTCGACACCCGTGGTGTCGCAGGACATGGCGAGGCCGATGGTGCCGGTCGGCGCGAGGACGGACGCCTGGGAGTTGCGGAATCCGTTCTTCTCACCGAGGCGCAGCACGTCCTGCCAGGCCTCCGTGGCGGCGGCCCAGACCGGGGTGTCCAGGTCGTCCATGCGCACGGCGGTGGTGTTGGCGTCGGCGTGCTGCTTCATCACGCGCAGGTGTGGCTGGGCGTTGCGGGCGTAGCCGTCGTACGGGCCGACGACCGCGGCGAGTTCGGCGGAGCGCTTGTACGCGGTGCCGGTCATCAGGGAGGTGATGGCACCGGCCAGGGCCCGGCCGCCGTCGGAGTCGTAGGCGTGGCCGGTCGCCATCAGCAGGGCGCCGAGGTTGGCGTAGCCGATGCCGAGCTGGCGGAAGGCGCGGGTGTTCTCGCCGATCTTCTGGGTCGGGAAGTCGGCGAAGCAGATGGAGATGTCCATCGCCGTGATGACCAGCTCGACGACCTTCTGGAAGCGCTCGACGTCGAACGACTGGTTGCCCTTGCTGTCGTCCTTGAGGAACTTCATCAGGTTCAGCGAGGCGAGGTTGCAGGACGTGTTGTCCAGGTGCATGTACTCGCTGCAGGGGTTCGAGCCGTTGATGCGGCCGGACTCCGGGCAGGTGTGCCAGTGGTTGATGGTGTCGTCGTACTGGATGCCCGGGTCGGCGCAGGCCCAGGCGGCCTCGGCCATCTTGCGGAAGAGGGACTTGGCGTCGACCTCCTCGATGACCTCACCCGTCATCCGGGCGCGCAGGCCGAACTTGCCGCCCTGCTCGACCGCCTTCATGAACGTGTCGTTCACGCGGACCGAGTTGTTGGCGTTCTGGTACTGGACGGACGTGATGTCGTCGCCGCCCAGGTCCATGTCGAAGCCCGCGTCGCGCAGCGCGCGGATCTTCTCCTCCTCCTTGACCTTGGTCTCGATGAAGTCCTCCACGTCGGGGTGGTCGACGTCGAGGATGACCATCTTCGCGGCACGGCGGGTGGCACCGCCGGACTTGATGGTGCCGGCGGAGGCGTCGGCGCCGCGCATGAAGGACACCGGGCCGGAGGCGTTGCCGCCGGAGGAGAGCAGCTCCTTGGAGGAGCGGATGCGGGAGAGGTTCAGGCCGGCGCCCGAGCCGCCCTTGAAGATCATCCCCTCTTCCTTGTACCAATCGAGGATGGACTCCATGGAGTCGTCGACGGAGAGGATGAAGCAGGCGGAGACCTGCTGGGGCTGCGGGGTGCCGACGTTGAACCAGACGGGGCTGTTGAAGCTGAAGATCTGGTGCAGGAGGGCGTAGGCGAGCTCGTGCTCGAAGATCTCGGCGTCGGCGGGCGAGGCGAAGTACTTGTGGTCCTCACCGGCCTTCCGGTACGTCTTCACGATGCGGTCGATCAGCTGCCTGAGGCTGGTCTCGCGCTGCGGAGTGCCGACGGCACCCCGGAAGTACTTGCTGGTGACGATGTTGACCGCGTTCACCGACCAGAAGTCGGGGAACTCGACGCCGCGCTGCTCGAAGTTGACCGAGCCGTCGCGCCAGTTGGTCATGACGACGTCACGGCGCTCCCAGGCCACCTCGTCGTACGGGTGCACGCCGGGGGTCGTGTGGACGCGCTCGATGTGCAGCCCCTTGGTGCCCGTCCTGACGCCCTTGGCGCGGGAACCTCGTGCCGGACCGCTCGCCGTCTCTGTCATGCCGCCTCCCTGATACGGGCGAAAACGCCCTGAAGTGCCCCGTTCTTCCAGGGCACGGTGTTCTGTCTGGTGCTGCGGACGCCCTCACGTCTCCGCCCGCAACAGGTCCTGTTCCGCCGCCGCCCGGCCGGTCCGGACACAGCTCCGGGCCGGCCCGCCGATCAGTCGGCGGCACTCGCGGGCAGGGGGACCTCAGCCGTCCCCGCGGACCCGCGATCGTCTTCCTGGCTCCCCGCGCCGACGCCGCCGCCGTCGTCCGCCTCGGGGCGCGCCCCTTCCCTGAGTTCCGCGACTGCGGCCTCGAAGTCCTCGAGCGAGTCGAAGGCCCGGTAGACCGAGGCGAAGCGCAGGTAGGCGACGAGGTCGAGCTCCTGCAAGGGGCCGAGTATGGCCAGTCCCACGTCGTGGGCTGCCACCTCGGCGCTTCCGCTGGCCCGCACCGCCTCCTCGACCCGCTGGCCGAGCAGCGCGAGCGCGTCCTCCGTCACCGGCCGCCCCTGGCACGCCTTGCGCACGCCGTTGATGACCTTGGTACGGCTGAAGGGCTCGGTGACCCCGGACCGCTTGACCACCATCAGCGAGCACGTCTCCACGGTCGTGAACCGGCGGGAGCACTCGGGGCACTGGCGACGCCTGCGGATCGACGTGCCGTCGTCGGTCGTACGACTGTCGACCACGCGGCTGTCGGGGTGCCTGCAGAAGGGGCAGTGCATGGACTCCAACCCTCCTCACAGCAGACTCAATAGCCTCGTCAGGGCTCAGGAGCCCCGCGAAGCAGCCCTAAGCATAGGCGATGATCGAGGGGTCGGAGACCCGGGGGACCACAACACTTGGGCTGCTGTAGCCATCCAACCACTAGATGTGGGGATCGGCTCGCACATAGGTGTGAAGGCCCCCGTGTCGCCCACGGAGCGCGGATCAGCGCGCGCCCCGTCCGGGCACCGGCGCGCACCGTCTGCCCCCGGGGCGCCACGGGAAACACGATGCTGCACCCCCGTACCGCGCGGCGGCCCGGCGGAGATACCGTGAGCGCCCCATGAAAGATCCGTCCCACTTCCCGGGACATGGGGAGCGGGTCCCCGGCAAAGGGGGCACCGGATGGCAGACTGGGGCGGCACCCACGAGGTCGCCACCCCGGCGGTGAAGAGTACAACCATGCGCCCTTTCGCACGCCGGGCACCGCGCAGGCCATACACCAACACACGTGATCAAGTCAGACGGTCCGCCGTTTTTCACTCGAACGTGTGTTTGGCGCAACCTTTCGAAAGCATCTACCGTTGTGCAGCAGGGAGACCATCGAGAGGGGCCGACGTGACCACCACCGCAGACAGTGCCACCATCACTGCCCAGGACCGCTCCCAGGGCCGACTGGAGCCGGTGCATGCGATGAACGAAGCCACGAATCCCGAGGGGCACAAGCGCTCCCTCCCGGGCCGACCTCCAGGCATCCGGGCGGACAGCTCCGGGCTGACCGACCGGCAGCGCCGGGTGATCGAGGTCATCAGGGACTCGGTGCAGCGTCGTGGCTACCCGCCGTCGATGCGGGAGATCGGCCAGGCCGTCGGCCTCTCCAGCACCTCCTCGGTCGCGCACCAGCTGATGGCGCTCGAGCGGAAGGGCTTCCTGCGCCGTGACCCGCACCGCCCGCGAGCGTACGAGGTCCGCGGCTCCGACCAGGCCGCCTCGGTGCAGCCCACGGACACGGCGGGCAAGCCTGCCGCGTCCTACGTCCCCCTCGTGGGCCGGATCGCAGCCGGTGGCCCGATCCTCGCCGAGGAGTCGGTCGAGGACGTCTTCCCGCTCCCCCGGCAGCTGGTCGGCGACGGCGAGCTGTTCGTCCTGAAGGTCGTCGGCGACTCGATGATCGAGGCGGCGATCTGCGACGGCGACTGGGTCACGGTCCGCCGTCAGCCCGTCGCGGAGAACGGCGACATCGTGGCCGCCATGCTGGACGGCGAGGCCACCGTCAAGCGCTTCAAGCGCGAGGACGGCCACGTCTGGCTCCTCCCGCACAACTCGGCCTACGAGCCGATCCCCGGTGACGACGCGACCATCCTCGGCAAGGTGGTGGCCGTACTGCGGCGCGTCTGACCCCCAGGACCGGGCCCCGGGACCTCTGCGCCGGTTCCGGGGCCCTGCTCTGTGCCGGGCCCGGCCACGGACCCGTCCCGATCGTGGGGTGGTGGGGGGGGGGGGGGGGGGGGCCCCCCCCCCCCCCCCAAAGCACAACCACCCCCCCACACAAGCGAAAGCAAGGAGG